>JAHJHC010000093.1 GCA_018824145.1 Candidatus Omnitrophota bacterium
ATATATTTAGAAGAGCATAAAAGTTGGGTTGAGCGTGTTTGTAAGGAATTGGGAATCGAGCCTATAGAGCCTTTATGGGGCACTTCAACAGTTAAGGATGTGGAGGATTTTATCGATCTTGGATTCAAGGCGATAGTCGTTAGTTGTAAGGCTGATATTTTCAATAAGGAGTTTATAGGCAGGTACGTGGATAGAGAGCTCTTGGAGGAGTTAAAGAAGAAGAATATCTGCCCGTGCGGGGAAAACGGTGAGTTTCATACCTTTGTAGTGGACGGCCCGATTTTTAAAAAAAGAATAGAAATAGTAAAGAGCGAGACTGTCCTTAAAGAAGGTTTTTGGAAGTACTGGTTTTTGGATATTAAGGAGTATAATTAGCATATATTTAGGGCAAGGCAGTCCTCAAAAAATCGCTCGGCCAATTTTATGTAATACGTTGAGTTGGGCCTCGCTCCTTTTTATTTTGACAGGCAGGCTGGATAGTAATGCAAGATTTTATGTTTCGCAAAATAAAGAGGTTTTTTGAGGACTGCCTTGCCCTAGAGAGATACTAATAAGTTGAGGTGCAAAATCGTCCGGATAAACTAAGGAAATCTTGGTGTGATCCCAAGTGCTGCCGCGCAACGGTAATTCTGCCTCAGGCGGATAGCCCGGTCTATTGTTTATCAGGGAAACTACCTTCGCGAGAGGGGACAGGAGAAGTTGGGATGAAGAAGTTAGGCTGCATAGCTGGGTTTTTATGCTTCATGGTATCGGGCTTAATTAACATTGCACTGGCAGAGGTAACAGAAGAAGGTGATTTAGAACGACGCCGTTACAGCACTGATTTAGAAAAGATTGTAGTCACTGCCTCTAAGATAGAACAGATGTACAAGGCCTCCACGCAAAATATAAGTATCATAAGTAAGGAGGATATAGAGTCTAGCGGGATAACAGAGATTACCGAAATCCTGGATTTACTGCCTTCTGTTGATATATTGGAGCATGGCTCTACAGGTTCTTCACGTGCTGTTCATACCCGTGGAGCTTCATCTGGTCAAGTGCTTACTTTAATAGATAGCAGGATTGTTAATACTCCACGGGATGGAGTTACGGATTTTAATCAAATACCCCTTTCAAATATTGAAAGGATCGAGGTTTTACGCGGCCCTGCCAGCAGTATATACGGGGCAAACGCAGTAGGCGGGGTCATTAATATAATTACCAAGACCGGAAAAGAAAAGATGCATACCGAATTAAAAAATAAATTCGGGTCTTTCAACACGAAATTGTCATCTTTAAATCACGGCTCTAAAATTAAAGATATTGACTATATGGTAAATTATGAATATCTGGCCTCGCATGGACATAGAGACAACGCGGATTATTTAAGCCACAATGTAAACACAAAATTCGGTTACGAACTAAATACTGATAACCGTGTTAGTGTGTCTAGTGGCTATTATAATTCAGAGGTAGGAAGCCCGGGCTTACTTTCCAATATAGACCTCGACGATCGCCAGGAGGCATTTAAAAAATATATAGATTTGACTTACAATGGGAAGTTTGCTGAAGGGCAGGATATATTTTTAAAATTATACCATAATTCCGATAGATTGGAATTTATTGAGACATTCGAGCCAGTGGATAAAGATACGCATCATAGCAAGACATACGCAATGGATACCCAGTTCTCTCAGACATTTTTTGATATTTTTCGCACGGCTATAGGATTGAGTTATCACGAAAACCGGCTCAATAGTTCTACCAGCAATAAACATAAGTATAATTTTAAAGCCGCGTATTTTGAATCGGAGCTCGACCTTTTCGATACATCGAGCTTGAAATTCGGCGCGCGTTGGGATGACTATTCGAACTTTGGTGACAGGATCAGCCCCAGTGCTAGTTTCAATCTTTGGCTTTTTGATAAGCTGAAGTTTCACGCTTTGGCTGCGAGGTCTTTTCGCGCACCTACCTTTAATGACCTTTACTGGCCGACAGAAGATTGGGGTATCTGGGGCGGAGTAGAAGGTAATCAAAACCTTAGCCCTGAAAAGGCAGAGTCGTATGAAGTGGGAATAAGCGGGTATTTTCTGGATATGTTTAAAACTGACCTTACTTTTTTCAGGACAAATTTCGACGACTTGATAGAGTGGAGTGAGGATAACTCTTCGTGGTGGAGGCCGGAGAATGTTAGCTCGGCTAAGATTACGGGGTTGGAGTTTGAGACGGAATTTGTGCTGAAAGAACATCTAAAGGCGAATTTATCGTATACTTACATAGAGACCAAAAATAAAAATACGGATAAGTGGTTGATCTACAGACCCCGGCATTTGTATAAATCCAGATTAATATATTCGCCGACTCCCCGATACGAATTTTCCGTAAATGGTATATACAAGACGAAAAGATATACGAATCCAGCTAATACCAGCGTCCTCGAGCATCACTTTGTTATTGATACCCAATTTTCATACAAGTTGACTGATTATGCTACGGTTTTACTTGAAGCAAAAAACATCTTAGACAGACACTATCAGGAAGAGCGAGATTACCCTATGCCGGGCAGGGCAGTTTACGGAGGGATTACAGTATCCTTCTAGAGGTGTAATATTTTCGGTGTTGCGTTAAGCTGTAGCACTACCCAGGCCAGTGGGTTAGCGCTATCTGGCACTGGAATGATTTTGCCGTCCGCTACGGTTTACGGCTCGCTTCTGTGATACCCTATCGCCTGAGTACATGATCGAAGCTCGCCGTAACTCCTTGCGGACTTTTGCCAAAATCTTCCTGATGTGCCAGATAGCGCTAACCCACTGGCCTGGGTAGCGCTAACCTTATATCATTGAATTGACAAACTGTTATGCTGCTGATATTATAAGTGCAAATGTCTAATAATAAAACCTTTCAATTAGCGATTATTGTTTCAATCGTAGTCCACTCTATTTTATTTATGGGTCTTCCCCGTATGTCGTTCTTGCCTAGCATGAGGCCTTTAGAAAACCTGAAAATTGTCTATTGTAAAATAAAAGAAGAGCCAAAAATCGAAAAGAAGCTTGAACCAATAGTCAATAAGCTGCCAGATATAAAGAAGGAAGAGATTTTTGAGCCTCCCAAGGCGCCTCCCCTAAAGTACAATAAACCCGAACCTAAACCTGTAACAAAAAGTGATAGCCAAGTTCAAGTTGAGCAAGTCGAAAAGGTAAAGGTAGAGGAAAAGAAATTCGAAAGAGTTATTGAAGAAGAAAAGGATGATGCAAAAAGGGCTACTTATATAAGCTATTATCGAGCAGTGAGAGAAAAAATAAAGCGCTCTGCTAATCAGCTTTATCCTAAGAATAGATATTTAGGAGAAGGCGAGGTAGTTTTATCTTTTATAGTAGCTTCAAGCGGAGAATTGCTACAAGTCAGGTTAATTGAGGAGCGCTCTATAAACAGCTCACTTTTAAGAAAAATCGCAGTCTCAAGCATCCAAGATGCCAGCCCATTTCCACCTTTCCCAGAAGGCATGGATCAGTACCAAATCGTATTCAATGTAGTCTTAGCATTTGAAGAAGATAATTGACGGATCTGTGCAAAATCTGCTAAAGTTTAAACGGAAGAG
>JAHJHC010000141.1 GCA_018824145.1 Candidatus Omnitrophota bacterium
CCGAAATAGCTGCAAATGGATATTTAATTGTTTGTAGAGATCGGGCCAAATTTCTGGAAGACTATGGAACCAATGTTGATGCCAACATCATTGTTTCGCCTACAGTTGTAACAGGCACAATTGTATATATTGCAAATGCCTACTATTTTGAATTAAAGGATGCTTCTGGAGTAACCATTGATAAAACTTCATCCCTGGTTACGTGGAACAGTTTGGTAAATGAGAAAACTGATCCACTTGCTGATGGTACAGATGCGGATAATTGGTATCTGACCTATCAGAGCAGTCCGGTTCAGGGAACTCCTGGACACGTGAATTCAACTGCACCACCGGCAACTGAATACACAATTTCACAGATTCAGGATACCACAGGAACCGGTTCAGCCGATTCGCCAAAAGTCGGTGAAATGGCTCGAACAATCGGTATTGTAACCGGCGCGTTTTCCGGTACCTATACGCTGCAAGATGGAAATGGAGCATTCAGCGGTATCTGGGTCAATGACGACTTAACAGTTGCTGTTGGCGATGAAGTTACTGTAAAAGGAATTGTATCGGAAAGTTCCGGTCTGACTGTAATTACAGCTGATTCCTCTGGAGTAAACAGTAGTAGCAATCTTGTTCCAGCTGCTGAAGTATTGACTACAGGAGCTGTCAGTGCGGAAGCATGGGAAGGAGTACTTGTAGAAACTTCCGGTACATGCGACAGTGAAAATCCGGACGCCAAAGGCGATTACGGTGAATGGAGTATTGACGACGGATCCGGTACTATCAGAATCGATGATCTTGGATACCTGTTTGAACCAACTCTTAGTATTGAATATAAGGTTGTTGGTCCATTGACGTATACATTCGGCGATTTTAAAATTGAACCCAGAGAAGCTACTGACATCGAAGTCATCATCCCTCCGTCAAACGATCTGAATCTCACTTTCGAGGATAATTCCGATGTTGCCAACTGGGGTGTCTATGATGGTACCTCAGGGTATACCACTGTCGCCCATAATGCTACCGGTGGCGTTGGTGGTACCGGCGCTATCGATTTTGGTGATGGCGGTTACGGTTTTTACATCAAACGACCTGTCAGCGGTACAGTCGGTACTCAGTATAACTTCACGGTTGATGTAAAAACCGTCGGCTGGGACACGCCCGCAACTTATCCGATTACGATAGCCATTGAAGGATTGGATGCAACACCAATATCAGCCAGCATTAATGCACTGGCAGATTTTACATCAATTCCTTTGACCGGTATTGTATCAAATGCAACTGGGTATATTGTCATTGCCGGATCAAATACTTCAGCAGCAAATGCCGGTGGCACAATTATGGTCACTATCGACAATCTTGTTTTTGACGATGCTGCCGATATACCTGATACCGATCCGCCCACTATTGTTGTCGCCGAAGCCTTGAACGATACAACCGTGGTTGTTGAGTTCAGCGAATTCGTTGATCCGGTAACTGCAGCAGTATTAACTAATTACAGTATGGACAAAGGCATCGGTAATCCAACTTCCGCATTTGTGTTTGAAAATCTGGTTACCCTGACACTGGATACACTGGCATCTGACACACTCTACACATTGACCGTCAATAATGTTCAGGATACCTCATCCAACACTATTACTGCGAATAGTGAGATTACCTTCATGTGGCAGGCTTTTGTACCTGGTCCGGATCTGTTCTTCTCGGAATATGTCGAGGGTAACAGTAATAACAGAGCTCTCGAAGTTTACAATGGTAGCGATGGTACTATTAATCTTGGTGAATACACAATGAAAGGAACTCATAATGGCGATAATAACTGGGATTATGTCGTATTCCAGTTTCCGGCAATTGATCTTGCAGCCGGTGAAGTTTACGTTTTAGCAAATGCCAGCGCAGTGGCTGATGTTAAAAATGTCGCCGATACATTGATCACCTATGAAAATAGTACAATAGTATCATTTACCGGTAATGATGCCCGGTCCCTTTTCTGGGGTGAACACATGCTCGATGTCATTGGTCTCCCGACACCCGATCCGGGTGCCAACTGGCCGGTAGCCGGTGGTGTTGGCGCAACTTCTGAATATACCTTAGTCAGAAAATCTACTGTGACCATGGGTAACATTGACTGGGCAGTTTCCTCTGGAACCGATAAAGCATCTTCGGAATGGGTTGTTATGCCTGTGGATGATTTCCGATTCCTGGGCTCCCATCCGCATACCGACTTTGCGGGTCCGGAAATTGTCGGAGTTGTCACAGTTGGAGACTCACTGGTTCAGGTAAAATTTTCTGAAGCAGTTGATTCCGTTGCCGCTGTAACCTACACTAATTATTTCATCGATGGCAGTGTCGATTACCCGGTAAGCGTTAAAATGCTACAAAAGAATATTGTCGTACTGACACTTGATGTTGGTCACTACCTGGCTCCAAATTTTGATTATCATCTGACTGTCAATAACGTTCCCGATTTGATCGGCAATGTTATCACACCTAATACTTCAGTATTGGTTCACAATATTGTACCTGGTGATCTACCGATCGATATCGTTAATACCGATTTTGAGACCACCGCGGGCGGCTGGTGGGCACCTGCAGGTTCTGGCTCAACTTTGGGTATATTGACCACTTCGACCTTTGCATTATCCGACGAGGCTGCATATGATGGAACAAAATCAAAAAAGATGAATATAGTGAATGATCCTGCAAAAACTGGCTGGTTCGTCAGGGAATATAATCCTGATAAACCAGATATAGCTATTGATTCAAAGGTATTCATGTATGTTAAAGCCTCTAATCCTGATATACAGATTAGGTTCTCATTCTATGATGATGGTGCTGGCGGTGATGGAGATTTATTAGCAAGTCCGTGGATTGATGTTACCGCTTACGCTGACGACTGGCAGGTAATTGGAGTAGATCTTGCCACAACACCATTAGTAAAATGGGCAGGAGGTGGCGATGGTGCTCTCAGTTCAACGAATGTGGTCTCCCTTGGAAGTATTCAGTTGCAGTGTCCAGTAGATGTCGATGCAGTTCTTTATTTTGACAAATTCACCGAAAGACCAAATGTTGCACCGGTTGAAGTCACTTTTGAAGTCAGCATGGCAGTTCAATCATTGCTGGGCAACTTCAATATTTCCAGCGACTTTGTCGATGTAGCCGGTACTTTCAATGGCTGGGGCGGCGAACTGCTGGTCATGAATGACAGCAACGGTGACAGCATTTACTCGATTACCCTGGGATTGTTCCCGACCGATTCAATCGAATACAAATTCCGGATCAACAGTAACTGGGATACCTCCGAATTTCCCGGCGGTGGTCCGAATCGCGTATTTGTAGTTCCGGATAGTAACTGCGTTGTCTACCACTGGTATAACAATGAAGACAGATCCGTATTGGGGCTTGAGGACCTCGCCATGTTGCCCAAGAGTTTTGCGCTTCATCAGAACTACCCGAACCCGTTCAATCCGATCACCACAATCAAGTACGACCTGCCGAAAGAGGCGCACGTTAAGATTATGATCTATGACGTTATGGGTCGTGAAGTCCGGACACTGGTCAATGCCAGACAGCAAGCCGGATATCAGGTAATCCAGTGGAATGCCATGGATAACAGCGGGAAACACGTCAGTTCCGGTTACTACATTTATGTAATGCAGGCTGACAACTTCCACAAAACTCAAAAGATGATCCTGCTGAAATAGTATTATATGACCGCAGGAGATTATTGTTTATGAATAAAAAATGGTCTAACAATCAATAATTAATACAACGAGCCACTGTCATCAATCCGTGGTAACAGGAGACCATTCATGCGTACCCGAACCTATACGAAGAAAGATGTCGTAGAAATTACGGCAGAGCGCTCAGGCCAAACGTTTTCCACAACTTTTAAGATCGTTGATGAGGCTTTTATCACATTACGTGAAATGCTTTGTGAAGATAAAAAGAATTTACGTATCGAGATCCGTGGTTTTGGTTAAACCCACCAAGGCGAAATCAAAAGCCCGCAATCCACGAACTAATGAGGTTATTTATGTACCGCCCAGGAAGAAGACTCATTTCAAACCGGGAATAATTATTAAAGCCGCTTTGAAAAAATAAGCCGGACAGGGTTGTGATGCTCGTTTCGTGCTTAGAATTTTGAAAGTGTTAATAGAATTTTAGGGGCAAGTTAGGGCCGGTTTTACCTCATACCGGCCCACATAAAAGGGGCTGGCATTCTCCAATGCTGGCCCTAAGATTTCCATGTGGATTACTCCGGGAAACGCAGGAATTTGTTCTCCTTCCTGTCTTCACAAATGGAGAACCCACACTGGATTAGATTACTTCTGACAAAAAGGTGAAAAAATATTGAAAAATCATGTATTAAAAACTATCTATAGGGAGTAAAACAGCAGTGATTTATTTTCACTCTACGGTTTCTGTGACGGCACTAACACCATATTATCTATCAATATATTAAAATATAGTGCAAAATTGATAAGTAAATTGATAAGTAAAAAGAGATTTTCGCTCTAATGCAATAATACTTGATTGAAAACACTACGGCACTTTTGCTATTTACTAACTTAATAGGAAGGGGAATCTTTATCATGAAGCGATTTTATTCATTTATTGTTGTTTTCGTTGGCATTTTGTTCTTTTCTAATGTCTCACTGAATGCTGCTATTATCGAATCTGTTGGCGGAGAAACAGGTGACCGAAGCTGGGACAATACGGATATTTGGGAGGGTGGGATTGTCCCCAATTCTGCAGATACTGTTATTATCAAC
>JAHJHC010000094.1 GCA_018824145.1 Candidatus Omnitrophota bacterium
ATGATATGCCTGACAATTATAATTTTCACCGTTTGCAAATTTACATATCAACCTGTCCCTATTTTCAAGATTAAAAGTGTCCCCAGAGTATCTTTTTGTACCGTTTGCTCAAAGGAAGCGGAAAAATCAAGCAGCAAACGGTACGAATAAGCATATTCTTTTTAAACTTGCCCAATTCATACTGCAGTAGTATTATATAGTTGCAACTAACAAACGGAGGAGTGCCAGAGCGGTTGAATGGGGCGGTCTCGAAAACCGTTAGGCTCGCAAGGGCCTCGAGGGTTCGAATCCTTCCTCCTCCGCCAATATTTTTCCCCTTGCGTCAAAATCTCTTAACAAAATCCGCATTCTCCATAGAATTCCATACCTACCAGGGTAATTTCCATCAAAGCCTTATTAAATAATAATATTTTTTTGAAAGAAAATCGACCCCCTCTGTGTCTATATATATATGAGAAGACGAAGCATCAAATTATGGCCGAGAGAAGACCGTCCCCGTGAGCGACTTTTTCGATACGGGGAACATCATTTGACTGATACCGAGCTTTTAGCCATACTTTTACGTTCAGGGATAAAAGGAGAGAGTGCAGTTGATTTATCAAGGAAGGTTTTACAGAGATTTAAGACGTTTCGCAATATAGCCAATGTTGATTTTTCCCAGTGGAAAGAAATTAAAGGATTAGGTATTGCTAAGATAGCTCAGATTAGAGCAGGTATTGAGATAGGGAGAAGGTTTGGAGAACAAAGAGATAGACATAAGAAACCTATGATAAAATCGTCAAAAGACGTAGCGGATATCTTATTGCCTCGGATGGCAAATCTGAAAAAGGAGGTCTTTAAGGTCGTGCTTCTTAATGGTCAGAATAGGATAATAGATATTATAGAAATAATGGAGGGTACGGTTAATCAAGTGCATACTACGATACGCGAAGTTTTTTATAAAACTTTACAGTATTATGCTGCAGCGATTATCTGTGTCCATAACCATCCTTCCGGGTGTGTTACTCCGAGCAGTGAAGATAAAAGATTTACACAGGATTTGGTTAAATCAGGCAAGGCCCTTCAGATCATGGTGCTTGACCATATAATAATCGGGGATGCAAAGTATTTTAGTTTTGTCGACAAGGGATTATTATGAGATTGTTTCTATGGAGGGAAGTTTTACTTAAAGTCTAATAGTTCAGAAAGAGAGATGTCAAATGCCTCGGCTATTTTTTCCATGGTGGAAAGTTTAATGTCGCAGGGACGTTTACTTTCGAGTCTTTGTATGTGTTTGTATTCGACCTCGGCTAGTTCGGCGAGTTTCTGTTGAGTATAGCCGTATTTCTTTCTTAAATTACGCAGACGTTTTGAATAACTTGCCTTAACATCTTTTCTATTCATACAATAATACTTTAACATAAAATAAATCTTATTGACACCTTACGTGTAAGGTGATATAATTTTAAATTATAATAGAGAGAAAAGAGGTGAGATATGTACAGAATAAAGAAACGGCCCAAGGTTTTAGTAGTAGAGGATGAAAGTATCAGCAGGGAGGCATTTAGCTTAATGCTCGAACAGAAGGGTTTTATATCAAAAGAGGCTGCGAATGGAAAAGAGGCGTTAGAAAAGGTTATGGAGGATAAACCTGATGTGATTATCCTTGATCTTATGATGCCTGTTATGGGCGGACTTGAAACCTGTTTGAGATTAAAGGAAAATCCTGAGACTAGAGATATCCCTGTTATTATCTGTTCTGCTACGCCTTTAACAGAGCTCAAAAAAGAGAATGTCCGCTTCGAGGGTTATATCGGAAAACCTTTTTCTATCAGAGAGCTTTGTAAAAAAATAGAAGAGGTTTTAAGATTAGATTAGAGTAAAATCAAGATTAAATCTCTTGAGTAACCGGGAATTTGATGATAGACTTAATGATACGCAATGATTAAATTCCCGAAGGAAAACTTTGTTCTTCTTGAGACGAATAAGTTTGACAAAGATAACTGCCGTTCATTCCTGTTTTTGAATCCTCACAGAATAATATCCTGTCATAGGCTTGAAGACGTAAAAGAGTCGCTTTTTGAATTAAGGGATTTTTTATCCAAAGGATATTATGCCGCTGGTTTTATCTCTTACGAAGCCGGATTTTCGTTTGAGGAATACCTGAAAGGGCATATAGAGAAAGATCTTAATTTTCCGTTGCTCTGGTTTGGTATATATAAAAAACCCCTAGTGTTCCCTCATAGGGAGAAGATAGATTTATTGCAAAATGGAAAATCGCCTTATGCGATCAGAAATCTAAGGCCTAATATATCCAAAGAGGAATATATCAGTAATGTAAATAAGATTAAAAATTTTATAAGGCGAGGGGATACCTACCAGGTAAATTACACGTTTAAATATAAATTTGACTTTCACGGCTCTCTGTACGGTTTTTATGAAGACCTTAAGGCGAAACAAAGCGTTTCTTACTCCGCTTTCATGAAAAGCCCCGAATTTTCAATATTGTCTTTATCTCCGGAATTATTTTTTAGGAAAAATAAAAATCATATGGAAGTGAAGCCTATGAAA
>JAHJHC010000095.1 GCA_018824145.1 Candidatus Omnitrophota bacterium
ACATCGCGCAGCTTATGGTCAGGAAGGGATTCGTCAGGTCCATTAGAAAGGCATTTAAGAAATATATAGGTGACCGCGGAAAATGTTATGTCAGGAAATTCAAACTATCTCCTAAAGAGGCAGTGGATATGATAAAGGACGTGGGAGGAGTAGCTGTCTTGGCCCATCCGAATACGGTCAATATTAAAGACAAGAACACATCGGATATCGTCAGTCTCTTGGTAAAAGATGGGATTCAGGGCATAGAGGTCTATCATTCCGAGCATAAAACCGAAGATGAAAATAAGTTTAAAGATTTGGCTGAAAAATACAATCTACTTATAACCGGCGGTTCAGATTGCCATGGGTTCGGTAAAAGTGAGGTCTTAATAGGTAAGGTAAAAGTGCCGTATAAATTGGTAGAGGAGCTAAAAAAGGTCGCTTCTAAAGATTAGTATATCAGTCGTAGGGGACAGGTTCCAATATTAGAATTTTACAGAAAGAGGAACCTGTCCCCTACAGCCCTACAGCTATGAATAATCACGAATTTTTCATGAAAATGGCATTAGAGTTGGCTGAAAAAGGCAGGGGCAGGACTAGCCCTAATCCTATGGTAGGCGCAGTCGTGGTGAAGAAGCGTAAAATTGTCTCTTCTGCTTATCACAGGCGGGTCGGTAGCTTGCATGCAGAGGCCATTGCTTTAAAGAAGGCTGGGCCAAAGGCAAAAGGTGCTAGTCTTTACGTTAATCTTGAGCCCTGCGCTCATATGGGGAGGACTCCGGCTTGTACTGATGTAATTATAGAGAGTAAAGTAAAGAAGGTTTTTTGTGCAATGATAGACCCTAATCCTTTAAATAATACCCGGGGTATAAAGATACTGGAGAAAAATAATATAGGGGTGTCAGTAGGCCTATTGCAGGATGAGGCCAGGAAGCTGAATGAGGTGTTCGTAAAATATATTACAAAGAAGATGCCGTTTGTAACCTTGAAGATGGCAGAGTCTTTGGACGGAAAAATCGCAACAAAAAAGAAGGATTCTAAATGGATAACGTCTGAAATCTCCAGGGATTATGTGCATAAATTTCGCAGTGAAGTAGATGCAGTCTTGGCGGGAATAAATACTATTGTAAAAGATAACCCGCTTCTTACATCCAGGCAAGGCCGATCTCCCATTAAAGTTATACTTGACCCTGAGCTAATTATCCCTGAACGCGCCAGGATTTTTTCAAGACAATCTTCCGGCCTTTGCATTATAGCGATATTAAAGGATTCTTTACGTAAGAAGGGTATTATGGAAAAACTTAGACGTTTAAACAAAAGAGGTATTTTAGTTATTATCTGTCCGGGTAAGGGTAAGAGGATGGATCTAAGGTTTCTTTTAAAAGAATTGGCAGAGCTTGAGATCGCGCATTTACTAATAGAAGGCGGCGGAGACACTGCTGCCGGCTTTTTAGAAAACAGGCTTGTAGATAGGGTATTATTTTTTATAGCGCCCAAGATAATCGGCGGAAGGGATGCGATAACTTCAGTCGAAGGCCAGGGTGTAGATAAGATTAAGAAGGCCATAGGATTAAAGGATATCGAAGTTGATAGAATCGGTGAAGATATACTGGTGAAAGGAAGAATTTAGATAATATGTTCACAGGAATAATCGAAGAAATAGGAATCGTTACAGGAATAAATAAGACTCGGACAGGTGTCTCTCTTAAGCTTAAGACAGCTAATATCCATTCAGATTCTAAAATAGGCGATAGCATTGCTATCAATGGAGTATGCTTGACTGTTTCGGCTCAAAAAGGTAAAGAGTTAAGCTTTGATGTCATACCTGAGACACTTACAAGGACTAACCTTGGCGAGTTAAAACTAAGGGATTCAGTCAATATGGAGAGAAGTTTGAGGGTGGATTCAAGGTTAGGCGGCCACTTTGTATCCGGCCATATAGATTATAAAGGTAAAATAAATAGGCTGCTTAAGGATTCAGGGGGCATTGGTTTTGAGATTACATTACCCATTGAATTTTCAAAACTTGTAGTAGAAAAAGGCTCTATTACTTTAGACGGTGTAAGTCTTACAGTAGCGAGTGTGTCAAGAGAAAGTCTCACAGTATATCTAATCCCGCATACCTTGAAAGTGACGACTTTTGGTAACAAGAAAAAAGGCGATTCCCTCAACGTAGAAATAGACCTTTTGGCAAAATACGTTGCCAAGCAGACAAAAAAATCCGACCTGGAAAATATTCTCAAAAAGTACGATTATATTTAAAGAACATATTGCTAATTCAAACCTTGACAGATTAATAATTGTGATGTATACTTGTTTCAGAAAGTCCTTAAAAACAGGGATTAAATGAAATGGATTATATTGCATTAAGTTCAACATTAAGAAGAAAGAAAATGTCTATTTTTACCTTCGAGGATATTAGAAACTTATTTCCTGAAGAAAATACCAAGACTATAAAAAATAATTTTACTAGATGGTTGCTGAAAGGATATTTTGTAAGGTTAAAAAAGGGCTTATATGAGCTTGTAGACCCAAGTGCGGAATTTAAGATTCCAGATTTGTATGTTGCAAATAAGTTATATAGCCCGTCATACATCTCTTTAGAAACAGCGCTTTCTATTTTCAGCATCATTCCTGATATTGCTGCAGGAGTTACTTCTGTAACTACCAGGCCTACGCGTACATTTAAGAATAAATACGGGGCATTTTTTTATAGGACGTGCAAAAAAAAGTGTTTCACAGGATATAGGCTGATGTTGTATGATGGATGTAGAGTGTATATAGCTGATAAAGAAAAAGCACTGGTTGATTTTTTGTATTATCGTTTGCGTTCAGGCGTTACGCCAGATTTTTATGAAGAGAGATTCAATGCAAAGATTTTAAAAAAAATAGATTGGAAGAAAACCTTTCGTTACGCGGAGTTTTTTAATAAGAAGACAGTTATAACACTAAAGAGATGTAAGGAGTATACAGACAAATGTTAAGCTTAGAATATCTTATAGAAGAAGCGAAGAATAATAACCTGCCTCTCTTGAAAAAGAGAGCTATCTTAAGAGAATATCTCCAGGTGATAATATTAAACAGTATCTATCACCAGGATTTTGGTAGGTCTATGTATTTTACCGGAGGGACAGCCCTGAGGTTTTTTTATAATATGCCTCGGTTCTCCGAAGATTTGGATTTCGATACGCCTGATTTAAAATTTGAGGCATTCAGGAAAATGTTGGAATACATAAAGAAAGGACTCTTAAAAGAAGGGTTTTCTGTAGAAATATCGTCAGAAGAAAGAAACAATCTTTATATTGCTGAGCTATATTTTAAAGATTTGGTAACTCTTTATGGGATTACAGACAAAAGAGGGCATGATCTGATGATTAAAATAGAAACCTATAAGCCTTCATGGCATATAGAATCAGAGTCTGATGTTTTAAGTTTATATGGATATAATTTTTCATGCCTTTTGTTGGATAAGGCAAGATTGTTTTCTGAAAAGCTTTGTGCCCTTTTTAATAGAAGGAGAGGAAGGGATATTTACGACACACTATTTTTGCTTAAAAGAAGATTTGGAATTGATGAAAATGTGCTTGCGGCTAACAATATAAAGGGGTTGCCCAAGGAACTTATTCTGGGACACTTGAAGAGTTTATCAGAGAAAGATCTGAAATATTTAGCGAACCAGGTTAAACCGTTCTTATTTAAAGAGGAAGATATTGAATTGGTGCTAAAAGCACCTATTTATGCAGAGAAATTTTTGAAGGAATATAAAAGCCACTTTTTTTGATTGAAAAATCTCTTATTTTATGATATACTTATAACATCTGTAACTGTAGGTAAACTAAGCCAATAAGTCCGGGAAAAGGACTATTTTTTTGCTTAAATTATGATAAAGTTTAAAAAAGCCTATCAATTCAAGATAATCTCAATAGTCTTATCTGTAGTATTCCTTTTTCATAGTACAGCATATGGGATAGATATATCTGATATGACCAGTCTTAGGACTCGTCTTTTATGCAATCCCAGAGTTTCATCAGAAGGACCAAAGAGATTAAGCGAAGGAATGGCTGCAATGCTTAATCGCAAGGGATTAAGCCGATATCATCATAGATTACTTAACCAAGCATTGGGGACTTTCTTTGTAGATGATGGGATACGCGAAGATATATATGTTTTAGATACAGATGAAATTGCTGCGATTGACCCAAGTTCTGATTTGAGAGGAATTGAACACCTTAACGTTTATCGGTTTTCAAGACGACAGCTAATAGTTGCTCTGCAAGCAGTAGGAGCTGCAGCTGCAGATATAGATTATATAACAGCCAATCTTATTTCTCACCCAGGCAGATTCAGAGATGATAGAGGCAATCCCCAAGCAACAAATCTTTTTATATTAGATGATTCTTACGAGGCACTTACTAGATTATTACCCAAATTGCAAGCTCAATGGGCAAGGCATGAACGGGCGCATTTATACAGAATTAATCTCCCTGAAGTAATAATACAAATTTTATTTCCACTTAAAAATGTAGTTAGGGCTTTAAGGGAAGATATGCAGGAGGAAGTTTATAGTGTAGCGGATATATCTGTGAGGGAGACAATATATGCAGGATTGCATTTGAGCGAGAAAGAAAGTCGTGCTATAGCAAGTGAATATCCACATTTAGAGAGAAGGTTCATGTTGCCAGTGGAGGGAGCTGTTGTCCCTGGATCTATTAATCCAGTTCTCATTGGTCTGACTGCGGCAGCATTAGAAGGGATTGCTAATAGGTTTGTAGTTGGTCCGTCTATGAGCCATGAAACTGCAGCTGGTAAATCTGATAGAGTTTATCCATGTTGGCAGGTTTACAGTCATGCACGTAAGCCATATTTTATTCTTCCTGGAGATGGCATTGTTATTAGATTTTCTAATGGAGAAGAGAAAAGGATTCGTTATATTGGTTATCTAGGTGGGGGCCTGGTGTTTTCAAGACAGGAAAGACAGAGAAGATTTCATAGAGAAGATGAAGGATCTATGTTAATAGAGGAGACCTTCGGCATAGATTGGATTGATGGTCAGGAAGCTAATTTTGGCTTAGCAGATGGTATGGGAACTAACGAAAGATTTGCTCTTTTAAAAGCAATGCATGATAGAGGAGAGACAGGTATACCCCTATTTTTATTAATGACTAGATTGGATACGCTCCATGACCGATGGGGCAATGAAGTTAAAGTATCTGATGCAGAGAGGGAAGGAAAGATTATTCCGAGACAGAAGCCAGTGGTAGCTATTATGGGCTACGAAGGCCTTGAAACTATACAAGATCTTGATCTTATGCCGACTCACTTTTTAAGAGGAGTAATAGAGAGGAATAAAACACAGGCTCAAGAAAAAGAAGGGAGAGATGAGCCTTTTAGCGACCAAGAATTACTATTGTGGTTTTCAGAAAAACATGGCACACGTCTTGCACGCTTGATTAATCATGGCATATATAGGGGTAATCTTAGTCCTCAAAATACGACATTTTTTGAGATCACCGACTTTGATGTAGGAACTGTAGGCAGAATTGAGGATTACAAGAATGCTAATATATGGGATCATGTGTTACTTGAGCACTTCTTTCAGGGCTATGTAACATTAACTATTACGGTTAGGTTATTCTCTGAGAAACTAGGACTACGCGTTGATAGTGAGGTAGAACATGCTCTAAAAATAGCCTATTTTAAATCTATCTTAGAAGGTTTAGGTGATGAAGAAAGGATTGCATTGATAGAGACTATTTCTAGAAATATAGATATACAGGAAGATCAAGCTGCCCCTTATTTTGAAGCGTGTAATTCTAACTACAAGATGTTAAAGGGATTTCTTAATGAATTTGGTTTCTCATATAATCCTGCTTCTAATTTATTGGCAAGATCTTTCTTCAGTATAGCCAATACAGGCTTAACGCATACAAGATTTGCAGCAGTTGAATTACCAAGAGAATTGGCACATGCTATCATGGCTTTAAGGCCAGAGGATTTGGATAGGGCGCCAGCATGGGTCAAGGCAACATATCTAAGGACCAGAGGAATGGTAGAATTGCTAGAAGGAGATACAAAAGTAGCAGATATATTAGAAATAGTGAGGGAGAAAAAGAGCACAGGTACGAATTTTATTTTATCAGGATGCTTAATAGATCCTGAAGATGCGTGGATTCAGGTATTGATGAGAAAAGATAGAGAAAGGCTTAGCGATAAAGAAGTGCTATTAAGAGCTATAATAGCGAATAGAGCTTATCAAGAAGAGGATGGGAAGATTGTAGCAACTCCAGAGATGATAAATCTTATATGCGGAGCCCGTCCGAATGATTTACCAGTAGCATATATAGAAAAAGCAATATGGGAGACAGATGAAGGGCCACAGGAGCTAAGAGAAGCAGTGCTTGAAGAGCTGGAGTTTGGACAGATAGATATAGAAGGGGATATTGTAGTTTTACCTGATAGAAGAAGAGTGGCAAAGGAAGATTGTTGTTTAGTTTTTTGCGGAGGAGGGGATTGTGCGGGGTTGAACACTGCGATAGCAGAGTTGGCAGTACAATTAGCTGCAAAAGACAAGTATTTAATTGGCGTAAGGAAAGGATTTTATGGGGCATGTGAAGAGAATATAGGTCAGGAGCTCGTATATATTTCTCCTGAAGTAGCAGGGGAAATTAGGTATTGGCCGAGCACAGTGTTGATGTCATCAAGAAAGAATCCGTTTAAGGTGGGAGAGGAAGAAGCCAGGAGAAGATTGGGAGCTAACCTGGAAGGATTTGGAGGGGTATTTATAACAGGAGGCGATGATCATGGAAAGATGGCATCTGAGGTATATCATGAATTGGCTATCCCAGCAAGATGGATACCGAAGAGTATAGATAATGATGCAGATACATTGATGATAGGATTTCAGAGTGCAGTGGATATTGGGCAGAGAGTGGTAATAGAGGCAGCATACAATGCATATAGTCGAAGAGAAGCAGAGGGTACAGGAGTTTTTGTATTGGAGAGTATGGGACGGAGTGCAGGACATTTAGCACATGCAATAGGAAGGAAAGACTTAAGGCCAGAGGATCTTCCTGAAGATTTAAGGGAACATTATGAAGAGATAAAGGAAACATTGATGGTGCTGGTACCAGAAGAGCCAGTGACGATACAGCAGACAATAGAGAGGGCTAGAGAAATATATGAGCAACATGGTTTTGTAACAATAGTGGTAGCAGAGGGATTCAGCTTATCGCAGGAAGATCCCGACCTTGGTATTTTACTTGAAGATCCAGTGTTGTTTGCGCGGTTCTGCAAGATGTTGAAAGATGACCCAAGGGCAGAAGGATTGTTGGGTGATCCTGTAAGATTAAGTGCACATTTGGACAAGGTCGTGGGTAAGGATCCACATGGGCATCCAAAGTTGGGAGGAGTGGCGCATTATATAGAGGCGATTCTAGGAAGACCTGACCTTGGAAATTTAGAGGTAAGACGTGCTGAATTAGGATTTATTATGAGAGGCGTTCCTGTAACAAATCCGGATGAGAGAAAACTTGCAGAAATATATGCACAGAAGGCAGTGGAATTATGGGAACGAGATATAGGAGGAGTAGGGGTTACATTGAAAGACGGAGAAGAGATAGCAATAGATAATGTGGTAGCTAGAGATATAAAAGAAGTGTTGGGAACGCCTCAAAGACCTAAGAACAAGGTTTTGACAGATTTACATACTCGAAAAGAGTTAGCTGCTGCAGGTGTAGTCATGCGACCTGCAAGTGGGAAAGAAGCACCTCTGTTTAAACGAATCGGCCAAGGTCCTTTTTATACTGTATTTGGAAATAGAGTTTTGGGAATTGTAGTGAAGATTCAGTTAAATTTGGAGTTGGCTTGGGAAGGAGAAGCACCATTAGGTAGTAGGTTTTTAAAGCAGGATCCTTATGATAAAGGCATTGCTCTTGCACAGAAACGTTTGGGCGATATGGCGGCCAGAACAGTGGGGTTAAGAGACGTTAACGTTATTACAGATCCCCCCACCCTACAACCACACCGTATATGCTTAGTCCAATTAGATTATTTCGAGGAAGAAGATTTTTTAGTTAATAAGTTGCAGCGTCTTGTTGTTAAGAATACAGAAGCCTCTCGTAGAGAAGCAAAGCAGTTGATAGATGCGTATATAGAATTTATAAAAGAGATGTGGAGAAGAGGTGTGTTTATAGGCGACCCTGAGTTAGATAATTTTGCAGTAAAGGATGGAAAACTTATTTTAATTGATTTTAATTTCTTGGAAGATGATACTAAAGCAGAAGATTTCAATAATTTTGTAGTGGAGAGATTTTGTCGAGGCATAATTTGGGCGTATCGTTCTTTAATTCATGAAAAAACAAGTCCCCGTCCTTCAATATCTTTAGATGACCCAGTCTTATTACCTTTAGACGAACCGCATCGAATGGAAGTTGCTGATTATTTTTTAAGCCGAGTTAAAGAAATAGTAGCAGTTAGAAAAGGAAAGCCTCGTTTCGTTTTTAATAAACGCAAATTTGAGAGGTTTTGGCAAAAAGGATCACCTATTCCAATGTTTGCCTCTGATGAGGATAGAGAAGCTGCAGAACTTATACTGCGAGATATTGTCGAGGGGAGAACCCCGTTTTCTACAGCAGGAGAAATATTAGATAGAATGAGAAGTATTCAAGAGGGACTTATAGTTGCAAACTAATGCGTAAACTTTACCTTGCAGGAAAGTGCTGGGAAAAAGCAGCTATTCCGTTTGGGTACATTTTGCTTGAATGCTCCTTGCTTTGGTACTAAGAAATACCCTTTTTCTACACTACTTTTGCTTATAGATTACAGCCCTACCAGAATAAACTTCCCAATCAATATATATTTTAGTATAATATGATAGATTGTAAACTAAGGAGTTGTAAAATGATTATTGT
The DNA here is from genome assembly GCA_018824145.1 of Candidatus Omnitrophota bacterium. Taxonomy (GTDB): domain Bacteria; phylum Omnitrophota; class Gorgyraeia; order Gorgyraeales; family Gorgyraeaceae; genus JAHJHC01. The sequence goes on from JAHJHC010000095.1 coordinate 8,889, forward strand.
CATAAATCTGATATGGGTTTTTGTGTTTATTGTCTTGGCTGTCTTCTTGACTAAGAAGTTTAAAGATCTTCAGTCAAAGGAGAGTGATGAGAAGATTAATACACTTCGGTCTGAATGGAGCGAGACGCTTTCCAGGAATACGGATCTTATATTGAAGCAGTTGAACAGTATGAATACTTCAGTCGGGTCACAGCTTAATAATACTGTGAGGGTCTTTGGTGAGGTTAAGGAGAGTTTGGGGTCTTTAGACCAGAAGACGCAGCAGATTTATGAAGTGGGGAAGGATATATCAAGCCTGCAGGAGATATTGAGGGCGCCAAAGATGAGAGGCGGGCTTGGGGAATTATTCTTAGAGAATCTTTTAGAGCAGATAATGCCTCGCAGGGATTTTTATGAATTGCAGCATTCTTTTAAGAGCGGAGAGAGGGTAGATGCAGTCATAAAGATCGGTAAGAAGCTTGTGCCTGTGGATTCCAAGTTCCCTATGGAGAGCTTTACGCGTTTTATAGAGACTGAAAATGACGAGGATAAGAGGCGTATTAAGAAAGAATTCGTAAAGGCAGTTAAGGAACATATAAACTCTATTGCGGATAAGTATATACTTCCTGATGAGGATACTTATGATTTCGCGCTTATGTATATACCTGCTGAAAATGTATATTACGAGGCTGTTTTAAAGGACGAGGATTTTGGAGGAGAGAGGTCAATATTTTCACATGCAGTATCGAGGAAGGTTGTTCCGGTTTCACCGAATAGTTTTTATGCGTATCTGCAGGTTATTATCCTTGGCTTGAGAGGGTTAGGTATTGAGGAGAAGACACAGGAGGTTATAAAAAAGTTGGTAACCTTAAAGGGTTCTCTTGAGCGGTTCAAAGGGGATTTTGATAAAATGGGGACGCATATAAAGAATATTAATTCCAGCTATAGTTCCGCAAAGGAACGGCTAGATAGATTCGGAAATAAGCTTTCTACCATAGATTCTCTGGAAGGGAAGAAACAGATAGAAGAAAAGACTTAGATTCTCGCTGGAGTTTATCCCCACGAAAGTGGGGACGGGAATGACATATTGATACGGGAAGTAGCGCAGTTTGGCTAGCGCGTCCGCCTAAGGCGGAAGGTCGCGGGTTCGATGTTTTATACATACGTATTGAAAAGCAAAAAGAATGGTAAATTGTATTCTGGACATACTAAGAATTTAGAAAGACGATTTTTAGAACATAATAGCAGGAAAGATAAAAGTAAATTTAGCTATATTAATAGACCATGGGAGTTGATGTTTTTTGAGACGTTTGATACAAGAGCTGAAGCTATGAAGCGAGAGAGATTTTTGAAGAGCGGGAAAGGAAAGGAGTCTATAAAGGAGAGGTTGACAAAAAACTAGTGATCGGGGCGTGGCTCAGCTTGGATTAGAGCGCTGCGTTCGGGACGCAGAGGTCACTGGTTCGAATCCAGTCGCCCCGACCATTTTAGCGCGTCCGCCTAAGGCGGAAGGTCGGCGGTTCGAGTCCGCCTTTCCCGACCAAATTTTTGACTAGAGCGTCCGCCGTACGGTAAACGTCGCAAATTCTCGAAACGTTAGATGAAATTGCGAAAGGTAATAATTTATGAAGTCTTCAAACTCGATTTGCTTTAATTATTGGAAGAGTAGGGCATCTTTAATTTTTCTTATAGGTGTACTCGTGGGGGGATGGATTTTTATTTTTGTTTACCCTATTAAATCCCTCCTAATAAATGATGTGTCTTTCCTTACACTTGCTGGTATGACATGTTTTCGTTTTTGCATTTACTATTGGTTTTTTCAAACAATTGGCTATTGGTTTTATAAGATATTACCGTTCATTATACCTTCGGTTAAAGAGAAAAGCCAAATGATATATTCAGATAATCCAAAAGTAGCAGTAATTATTCCCATAAGAAATGAGCCAGAAGTTGTTATAAACAGAATGGTAGAAGCTTTGACAAAAATAGATTATTCTAATTACGAGGTAATAGTTGTTGATAACAGTTCTTCCTCTTTGAAATCCGATTTTAATCATTTTGTGCAAAAATCAAAATTTTCATTAAATATAGTGAGGAAGAAAGACACAACGGGATTTAAAGCAGGAGCGTTAAATTGTGCATTAAGAGCTCTCGATAATCAAGTAGCCTATGTTTTGATCCTCGATGTTGACCATGCTCCTCGACCTAACATTTTGAAAGTACTTGTCCCATTCTTACAGTGCAATGAAAAACGGGCGTTTGTGCAAGCTGCTCAGAGATTTGAAATAAAAGGAAACAAGACACTGTCTCGCGCATACAGTTTCCAACAAAGGATGTTTTATGACCATGTTTGTCCTGGAATGTCGGCGTTAAACACTATCTTTATGACCGGCACCAATACGCTTATCAGAAAAAAAACATTAGATGAGATAGGTGGCTTTGACGAATCTACTCTTACAGAAGACCTTAGAACTTCTTTGCTTTTTCATCAGAAAGGTTGGCAAGGCATGTATGTAAAAGAGACCGTTGCGGTTGGGTATCCTCCGCTTGATATTGCTTCATATCACAAACAACAAAGACGGTGGGCAATTGGTACTTTCCAGAATTTTTTTAAGGCATGGAAATCTTTTTTTAATTCACCAAATTCCTTAAAGATAGGGCAATGGCTTCAATACCTTGGATTTAATGGGGCTTGGTATTTTCAAGGGTTTTGCAATTTATTTCTTATGTTGTCATCCGTTGTGTTTCTCTCGACTGGATTTAAGCCACACATTGGAATTTTAGATACCTTTCCAATGATACTTGTTATTTTAACAATTATATATCAAGCTATAAATGAACACAACCGAAGCAAAGTCGGGTATTTTACTCTTTTCTTGTCACAGGCAATTTTTTTGGGGAACAGTGTTATTTTCGTCCTTGCCTTTATAGATTTAATTCTTAAACGCCATATGTCCTTTCATGTAACTAAAAAGGTAGAAAGCACCATGGAACATCCATCTTTTATTTTTACTGCTTATCATAGCTTATTCGTATGTGTTTCTATTATAGCAATATGCTTTTCTTTGCGGACAAAGATTAGCTATTTATCGCCATTTTTTCTGTGGCCTGTTTTCTTTACTTTTCAATCTCTTATGAATCTCCTATTTCCCTGGGGCCTTTATAGAGAGTTAAATATAGAGTTGTCGGAGAACAAAAGGTATGTGTGATAGGAAGAGAAATAAGACATCTCAAAGACTCGTGAAAGTATTGTATGTTTTTTTAGGCGGAGTCATTATTGTACTTGTAACAAATCTCGTGCTAATTGATAAACCTTTTGAAGCGAATTCAATTATTGTAATAGATTCGACTGATTGGAGACATGGAAAGAATTCTTTAAAGTGGGATTTTAAAATTCAATCTGAGCGTAAATATCTCTTTAACAGAGGGATACTAATGGGATGTTTCGCTCACCTTGAGGTGTGTCCTGATTCAGAAGGAAATTTGCAGGGAATCGATCTGCGTAAGTTTAAAGGGTTGAAATTTTTTATCAAGGGTTCTTCGGAATTTCTTTCAGTAAATGAGTTTAACTTATTTATGGGGCCAAATTATATTCAATATCGATATGTTAAAGCTCCTATAGCTATTAGCACAAAATGGCAGGAAGTCTATATTGATTTTAAGGACTTTATTTTAGCTTCTTGGGACAAAAAATATAGGGGCGACTTGGTTCCTAAAGAACCGTATCTCTCTGATATAACCGCATTCGGTTTAGATATAAAGGCACGATTTTTATGCAGGTATGGTAAGATTTGGATCGATTATATTAGGATTGTTGGTTATGATAACAAAGAAACTCTAATAACTGACTGTGAAGATATGGCTTCATTGTTTCTAGAAAAGACAGTGAGATGGAAATCTGACTGGAGAGAATATGGCAAGTGGAGTCAAATAAAATGAAAGGGGGAACTCATGGGGAATTTGTTTAATGTGCCTGAGATTCTTGATATGGGGATCGAGAAGGAAAAGAAACGGCGGGATTTTTATGGCCTTGTGGCTGAAAAATTCAGTGAAAAGAACATGAAAGGGCTTTTTACGCAGTTGAGGGATTGGGAAGAGGCGCATATAAAGAAGTTCACTGAAATAAGAAAAAGTGTAAAGGAATTAGAGGCAACGGATTCGTATCCGGGAGAATTAGCGGATTATATGAATTCCCTCGTAGATGATACCCTCTACAAAGAAGTTTCACCTGGTGAATTCAGTAAGAATGTAAAAGACAGGCTCTCTGCAATACAATATGGGATAGGTTTTGAGAAGGATGCGATACTCTTTTTTAGAGAGATGCTCTCATTTATCGCTTCATCTAATAAAGATGCAATACAAAAACTCATTGATGAAGAAAAAAAGCATGTTGTGTATTTGACTGAGCTTAAGAGGAAAGTCAGTTGAGCGATCATGTCCTATAAGCGGATCCATGTGTTTTATTCGGGACGGGTTCAGGGAGTTGGATTCAGGTATACTGTACAGGATGTTGCCCGGGGATTAGGATTGAACGGCTGGGTCAAGAATCTGAGAGACAGCGGGGTGGAATTAGTTTGTGAAGGTGAAGAAAAAGAGTTAAAAGCCTTTTTGGATAGTGTAAAAAATGGATTTTTGAGAAATTATATAGTGAACGCTGACGTTACATGGGAAGAATCAACCCGTGAATTCCATGGGTTTGATATAAGATTTTGAGCAATGAAAAAAGATATAGAGGATAAAATCGAAAAGCTCCGCGAGTCGATCAATTACCACGACAGAAGATATTATGTTGAGAATAGACCGGAGATATCCGACCAGGAATACGACCGTTTAATGTCTCAGCTTAAAAAACTCGAAGATGCCCACCCTGAATTAGTTACGCCTCTATCCCCGACTCAAAGAGTAAGCGGCGAGATACTTGAAGGATTTGAGAGTGTAGAGCACAGGGTCCCGATGCTTAGTATGGATAATACATATTCATCTGACGAGATAAGGGAATTCGATAAGCGCGTAAGGAAAAATTTGCAGGTGGATAAGGTGGATTACGTTGTTGAATTAAAGATAGACGGTGTCAGTATATCGCTTCTTTATGAAAACAATAAGTTTATCCGGGGCGCTACGCGCGGGGACGGTTTCAGAGGAGATGACATCACTGGTAATTTAAAGACAATAAGAAGTCTGCCGTTGAACATAAATCCCAAGAAAGATATGAAGATACCAACCCTCTTTGAGGCAAGGGGAGAGGTGTATATGCCTCGCAAAGAATTCTCAAGGATAAATAAACGAAAAGAAAAAAACAACGAGGAACTTTTCGCGAACCCGAGGAATGCCTGCAGCGGCTCCTTGAAACTTTTGGACAGTTCAATGGTTATGGAGAGGCACCTTGATATGTGGATATATGGAGTCGGCTATGTAAATCCGGCATTTTTTAATACACAGTTTGACGCGCTTGATTTTTTAAGAGAGGCCGGGTTCCGCGTCAATCCTTATATAAAAAAATGTCATTCTATAGAAGAGGTCATTGAATATTGTAAAGAGTGGGAGCATAAAAAAGACTCACTCGAGTATGATATAGACGGTATGGTCTTAAAAGTGGATTCATTTTCGTATCAGAAAAAGCTCGGCCAGACTTCCAAGAGCCCGAGGTGGATGATATCATATAAATTCCCTGCAGAAAGAAAAGAGACTGTTTTAGAGGATATTATTGTCCAGGTGGGTAGGACCGGTACAATTACGCCAGTGGCTATCTTGAAACCAGTAGAGTTATCAGGGTCTGTAGTCAGCCGTGCGACACTTCATAATCAGGACGAGATTATGCGTAAGGATATAAGAGTGGGAGACCATGTGTTGATAGAAAAGGCGGGTGAGATCATACCGCAGGTGATTGAGCCGATAAAGAGTAAAAGGACCGGCAAGGAAAAAAAGTTCAGGATGCCAGAGAAATGTCCCGCGTGTGATTCTCTAATAAAAAGTATCGAAGAAGAGGTTGCCTCAAGATGTGAGAATCTTAGTTGTCCTGCGCAGTTGAAGGAGCGGATAGTCTATTTTGCCTCAAGGAATGCCATGGACATAGAGGGTATGGGAGATGCTATAATAGAGCAATTAGTCAGTAAAAAAATGGTAGAGGATTACGGAGACATATATTATTTAAAACATGATGAATTGGCCGGACTTGAAAGGATGGCGGATAAATCAGCGTCAAACTTGATTTCAGCTATCCGGAAGAGTAAATCAAATAATTTAAATAGACTGGTATATGCGCTCGGCATACGCCATGTGGGTGTAAGGTCTGCGTGGATACTTTCTTCCAGATTCAAGTCCCTTGATAATATTGCTCAGGCAGAGGTAGGTCAACTTGAGGCCATAAATGAAATAGGGCCCATAATGGCCAGAAGTATATTTAATTTTTTCCGCACAAAAGAAAATAGAAAGGTGATCGATAAATTAAAACGGGCAGGCGTAGATACTATAACTCGCAACCCGCTTCCAACAACCCTGACATTAGAAGGTAAGACATTTGTTATTACGGGTTCGCTCGATACTTTTTCTCGAGAGGCTGCAGAAGAGCTTATAAGACAACGTGGAGGGAATGCTTCTTCAAGCGTCAGTAAAACGACGGATTTTCTGGTATTGGGTAAAGACCCTGGCTCGAAACTCGAGAAGGCAAGGAAATTGGGTGTTAAGATCATAGATGAAAAGGAGTTCAGGGAGATATTGAAATAAAATTATGTTTAAATCAAGAAGCCTGACTTTAAGTATTGTTTTAATCCTATGTGTTTCTATTTCAGGATGTACGGCGCTGCAGAGGAAGTTTGTCCGCAAGAAGAAGGAGAAGGAAGAGGGCGTTGCTATCGTAACCACATTTGATTATTCAAAAGAATTAAGGGTGGAGGAACTTTATAAAAAACATTTCCTTTTCTGGCAATCGTGGCATTCAGAGCTGATAGATAAGCTCGATGCTACTTATAAGAAACGCAGCGCGTGTTTTGGTTATATAGTCTCAAATTTAACGGATATGAAAAAATATCTTACAGGTTCTAAGGCTGAAGAGCTTGAGAAGACTATGATGGAGTTGCGTTCGATAGAGCCGGATATAAAGGAGCAAAGGTTGACTAAAAGCCAGAAATACAGGATAAGGAAGTTACTTGAGAAGATCAAGCGTCATATAGATAAGAATTTTTCTTATCCTGATGTGAAGGAGTTCGTTGAATATGCTCATTAAAACAGTAGTTGTCGGAATGATGGAAGCGAATTGTTATATCGCAGGAGATGAGTCTACAAAGGAAGTCTTTATCATCGATCCGGGCGGGGATTATAGGAAGATCAAAAAGATAATTGACGCTGAAAATTTAAAACCGCAGGCGGTTATCAATACCCATGGACACGGCGATCATATAGGAGCAGACGCGGATTTTGGTCTGCCCATATGGATACACCGGTTGGACGCTGAATTTTTGCAGGACCCTTCAAAGAACCTGTCAGGCGCGCTTGGATTTTTATTGAAGACAAAGCCTGCTACAAGGCTTTTAGAGGATGGGGATATCCTGAAGATAGGGGGCGAGGAGCTGGAAGTAATCCATACGCCCGGACATACGCCTGGTGGTATATGTCTTAGAGGTAAGGGCGTGGTCTTTACCGGAGATACGCTTTTTTGCGAAGGCATAGGCAGGACAGATTTTGCCTATGGTTCAGAGGAAGATATAGAGCGTTCTATAAAAGAAAGATTATTTTCTCTCGATGATTCTTATATTATCTATCCCGGCCACGGCCCTGGTTCTACAATAGGGAAAGAGAAAGTTAATAATCCTTTTGTTAGCGGATAGCGTACTAGGAAAAACTATCCGCTATACGCTAACCGCTAATTATGCATGAATTAATTGAAGAATTTTTAAGTTATCTCTCCGTAGAAAGAGGTTTCGCTGACAATACTTTGAGTTCGTATAAGGGGGACCTTGTAATATTTTCTAAGTATCTTGAATCCAGCGGGATCCAGTCTATCCAAAAAGTTTCAAGACAAATAGTCACGTCATTTATGCTTTCTGAGAAAGACAGGGGATTGTCCAGTAATTCTATTTCCAGAGAGCTTGCCTGCCTTAAGAGCTTCTTTAAATTCCTTGTAAGAGAGAATAAGGTGAAAGAGGATATTACGAGTGTTATAGAATCCCCGAAATTATGGAAAAGGCTTCCATCCACACTGAATATCCAGGAAGTCGAGTCTCTCTTAAAGGCTCCGAACCTCAGGGAGTTGAATGGCTCGAGGGACAAGGCGTGTTTAGAGCTTATGTATGCCACAGGCATGAGGGTTTCAGAGCTTATAAACGTAAAGATGGGTGATTTTAACATGGAACTGAGATTTGTAAAATGTTTTGGGAAAAGCAGCAAGGAAAGGATCGTGCCTTTTGGGAAAAAGGCGAAAGAGGCAATAGCGAGGTATTTATCCAAGTCCAGGCCAGAGCTATTGAAAAAAAAGGTCTCAAATTTTTTGTTCCTTACAAGATTAGGCAAGCCCATGTCGCGCCAGACGTTTTGGAAGATCATAAAAAAATATGCCAGGCTCGCAGGCATTAAGAAAGATATTAAGCCTCACAGCCTGAGGCATTCTTTTGCGACTCATATACTTGAGAGGGGGGCTGATTTAAGGATAGTGCAGGAGATGCTAGGACACGCTGATATATCAACGACACAGATTTATACGCATGTAAGTAAGGATAGGCTCAAATCTATCCATAAAAAATTTCACCCAAGACCGTAGCGTAGTTTTAAGTATTCCCCCGAGAGGAGGTTTTTCGCTCAGCTGAAAATTTTCCCATACGGGACCGCCTTTTATTCCGCATTTTGGCGGGGGCGGAAAAACTTGCCGACACAAAAATTGTGTCGGCTTCGAACAGTTTCCGCCCTTTTTGCCTCATAGAATGTGGCAAAAAAAAACCGCCAAAATGCTCCATAAAAGGCTAAATTTTCAATTCGCGAAAAACCTTCTCTCGGGGAGCTACATAATATTATCAAAGGAATGATATGAAACAGGATTTTTTGAGGTCTATAAGGAGTTATCTGGAGATGGTGAAGGGAGGCGGGGTGTCTGAATTTCTTTTTTCGTCAAAGGGTAACCAGACAAATGTTGGATTGTTGAAAAACGAAGCGGGCTCTTGTATGAAATGCAGCCTGGCTAGAAGCAGGAAAAAGGTTGTCTTTGGCGCAGGTGATATAGCCGCAAGATTGATGTTTATCGGAGAGGCGCCTGGTTATGAAGAGGATGTTCAAGGCCTCCCGTTTGTAGGCGAAGCAGGCATGCTCCTATCCAAGATAATAGATGCAATGGGATTTAAAAGAGATGATGTGTATATATGCAATATTTTGAAATGCCGGCCGCCTCAAAATCGCAACCCCTTGCCTGAAGAGATCTCGTCCTGTATAGAGTATCTTTATAAACAGATAGAATACATAAAGCCAAGGATTATATGCGGGCTTGGAAAATTTGCGAGTCAGACACTCTTG
>JAHJHC010000096.1 GCA_018824145.1 Candidatus Omnitrophota bacterium
CATAACTGACCTCGGCGCAATGATCCAGGGCGGCATGGGTATAGCAGCAGGCGGCAACATAAACCCCGAAGGCATTTCTATGTTCGAGCCTATCGGAGGGTCTGCTCCGAAATACACAGGTAAAAATGTAATCAATCCCCTTGCTGCTGTCTGTGCGCTGGGTATGATGTTGGAATATTTGGGCGAGGAGGAGTCTGCAAAGAGATTGGAAGCATCAGTGATGAAGGTTACTTCTGAAAAATTAAAATCCCTTTCAGCGGGAAAGATGGGGTATTCTACGAGTGAAGTCGGAGATCTGGTGGTAAAGAATCTATAAAATTCGGGACACATCCCAATTTCGAATTTTTTCGAATTTTGCGAAATTGGGATGTGTCCCGAATTTTATGTATCTGTAGCTGCAGCACCTCGTGCTGCTACATGGAGAATTTATATGAATAAAAAACCAAATGTTGCGATAGTCGGTGCCACTGGTATGGTGGGGCATGCGTTTTTGAAAGTGCTGGAAGAACGTAATTTTCCGGTCAAGGACATCCGCCTTTTAGCATCAGGACGTTCAAAAGGTAAAAAAATAAAGTTCTGCGGGAATGATTTTAAAGTAGAAGAGCTTGTGAAGGGCTCTTTTAAAGATATAGACATTGCTCTATTCAGCGCCGGCGCCGCTATCAGTAAAGAATTTGCGCCTTTAGCTGTAAAAGCAGGTGCAGTAGTAGTGGATAACTCCAGTGCCTTCAGGATGGATCCGGGGGTGCCTCTGGTAGTGCCGGAGGTAAATCCTAAAGCTATCCAAAGACATAAAGGCATTATAGCTAACCCGAATTGTTCGACTATACAGATGGTAGTAGTCTTAAAACCGCTCCATGACGCTGCCAGGATAAAACGGATAGTTGTTTCCAGTTATCAGTCTGCATCCGGATGGGGAAAAGAGGCAGTTGATCAACTCTGGGCCGAGACCGAGCAGATTATAAAATCCAGGATCCAGCATCCAGGATCCAGCATCAAAGTAGATGGTGTTAAAAAAGTCCTGCCTGCGCAGATCGCCTTTAATGTAATCCCGCAGATAGACGTATTCTTACCCAATAGGTATACTAAAGAAGAGATGAAAATGGTGAATGAGACCAGGAAGATCATGGAAGACGACAGCATAAAGATCACTGCTACTTGTGTGCGTGTAGGAGTTTTTATTTCGCATGCAGAGGCAGTCAATATCGAGACCGAGAAGAAATTGACTCCGGAAGAGGCAACGGAGATCTTAAGACATTCCGCCGGAGTCGAGGTAATAGACGATATCTCAAAAGAAAAATATCCCCTTCCCATAGATGCTGCAGGGAAAGACGCCAGTTTCGTCGGCAGGATCCGTGCAGATGAGTCTGTAGAAAATGGGCTTAATCTCTGGATAGTCAGCGATAATCTGCGTAAAGGCGCGGCATTGAATGCTGTGCAGATTGCGGAATTGTTGATTAAGTAGACATGTGTCATCCCATCGCTTTATGCGCAACATATGCCTCACAATCGAATATGACGGTACCAGGTTTTGCGGTTGGCAGAGCCAGCGTGACGAGAAAAGACTTAAGACAGTACAGGAAGAGATCGAAAAGGCCGGAAAAAAACTTTTCGGAAAAAGGATCAGCTTAATAGGGGCCGGCCGCACAGATTCCGGAAGCCACGCAGAAGCCCAGGTCGCAAATTTTAAAGTACGTTCAAACCTGCCTCTATACAATATCAAAAAGGGCCTTAATAGGTACCTGCCAAAAGATATATCCATACTTTCAGTAGACTATGTAAAGACAGATTTCCATGCCAGATTCGACAGTAAGGGAAAACTTTATAGGTATACAATCTTAAATAGGCGCTCTCGCTCTCCTTTATTGAATAGATACTCTGCATTTATAACTTATGACCTGGACATTAATGCCATGAGAAAGGCATCTAAATGTTTTATAGGAAAGAAGGATTTTAAATCATTCCAGTCCAGTGATAAAAAAGACATAAGTTCAATAAGGACTATTAAAAGCCTTACCATTGTTGAAAAATCCCCTATAATAGAGATATACATCCGGGCAGACGGGTTTTTGTACAGGATGGTGAGGAATATCGCAGGGACATTGATAGATGTTGGTAGGCTCAGGTTATCGCCGGAAGATGTGAAAGAGATTTTATCTAAAAGACACAGGCCTCTAGCTGGCCAGACTGCGCCTGCGAAAGGTTTGTGTTTGGTCAAGGTATTTTACTAATCATACGAATTCAAAAGGATGTATTTGTGAAAAAGATAATAATTTTTATATTAATTGCAATTCTTAAAATATCCAGTCTAACATGGGCTGAAGAATCAGATTTTTTTATCGAGAGAAAAAAGATGGTCCAGCTGCAGATCCAGAGGAGGGGTGTTAGTGACGAAAGGGTGCTGGATGCAATGTTAAAAGTAGAAAGGCATCTTTTTGTCCCCAGGACTTTTGCGGCATTTGCATATTTGGACCAACCTCTTCCAATAGGTAAAGGACAGACTATCTCTCAACCTTATATAGTTGCATTGATGACAGAATTGGCTAAGGTTAAGCCTGATGATAAGGTGCTGGAGATTGGGACAGGGTCCGGATATCAGGCAGCAGTCTTGGCAGAACTTTCAAACCAGGTCTATACTATTGAGCTTATACCTGAACTTGCTGCCAGGGCAGAGACATTATTAAATAACCTGGGCTATACGAATATAAAGGTAAAACAGGGAGACGGGTATCTCGGATGGCCTGAATATGCGCCGTTTGACATAATCATTGTTACATGCGCGCCCATAGGTATCCCTGATAAATTAATCGAACAACTTTCAGAAGAAGGAAGGATCGTCATTCCCGTAGGAGAAGAAGGGAATCAGGTATTGAAACTATTGCTCAAGGAGTCAGGTGAGATTATAGAGAAAGATGTGGTACCTGTAAGATTCGTGCCGATGGTGCATGAGTAGTATATAGAAATTCAATGTTTGATGCTGGATCCTAGATGCCGGATGCTTGTAATACCAGTATCAAGCATCAAGTATCCAGGATCAAGAGGAGTTAACGAAGTTGTACAAAAATATCATCTACATAATTATCGCAGTAATATTTGTATTTGTTTACGTCCGTTATATTGAGCGCAGGTCGCTTTATTTTCCTATGAAGGATATAGAGCTTGTCCCGAGCGAGATGGGGCTTCATTATGATGATATATATGTAGATACAGATGATGGGATAAGGTTGAATGCGTGGTTTATTCCCCGGGAAGATGCAAAGTTCACCCTTTTATTCTGTCATGGAAATGCGGGAAATATCAGCCACAGGATAGAGAAGGCATTGATCTTGAATAAATTAGGGCTTAATATCTTTATGTTCGATTATAGAGGATATGGAAGAAGTACTGGCAGGCCGTCTGAACCCGGGTTTTATAAGGATGCACAGACTGCGTACAATTTTTTAGTTTCAGAAAAGAAAATATCCCCCCATAATATAATCCTCTACGGAGAATCTTTGGGAGGAGCAGTGGCAATCGACCTTGCCGGTAAAAAAGATGTAAAGGCATTAATAACAGAATGTACGTTTAGTTCTGTGAAGGATGTCTCAAGGGCCGTGTATCCGATTCTACCCACCTTTTTTATATTCTCCAAGTTCGATTCTATTAGTAAGATAAAAGATATAAATATACCGAAGCTTATAATCCACAGCCAGAATGACGAGATCATTCCGTTCAGCCAGTCAGTAAAACTCTTTAAAATCTCCCCTGAACCTAAAAGACATCTGGTCTTAAAGGGTAGTCACAATACCTGTTTCTTGGACGCGAAGGATTTATACGTATCAGGAATTCGCGATTTCTTGAATGACCTATGACGGAGGAACTTTATAACCTCATGAGAGATAATAACTTATGCATTTTTAAACTGGTCATTTGAATTCAGAGGATATATGTGATAGACTTATAGTAGGGGTTATTATACATACCATCATACAAAAGAAAGGGGGTGAGAGAGAAAATGCTAAAAATCAGAAGCAAGGGTGGTTTTACGCTCGTAGAGATAATGATAGTAGTTGCAATCATATCTTTATTAGCCGCAATAGCAATACCGAATTTACTACGAGCAAAGCACAATGCGAATGAAGCAGCATCTATTGGCGCATTGAGGACCGTTTCTACGGCATGTGAGAGCTTTAGGGCTGCGCAGACACCAGCGACGTATCCTGCAAGTTTGGCAATACTGGGATCAGAGACACCGCCTTATATTGATTCGAGTTTAGCCGCAGCAACAGCAGCTACGACTCCGAGGCAGGGGTATTATTACACATATGCGCTTGTAAATGCAAATCAGTTTACGTGCCTGGCGACTCCGGCAGTGAGCGGTACAACTGGGACAAGGATATTCTTTGTGAATGAGAGTGGTGTTATCAGGCTGACTAGTGCAACAGGTGCTCCTATTGAGTAATATGCGGGCGTAAAAATAACGGAAAGATAAGGGGCCATGTAAAAGATACATGGCCCTTTGTCTATGGGGATACCATCCGTAGGGGACAGGTTCCAGCGTAGAAGCGTATGGGACAGGTTCCAGTATTAGAATTTCACGAAGAGAGGAACCTGTCCCGGTGGAACCTGTCCCCTACGGACTACCATGATATGAAAGTTTACTACGACCTAGATCCATATAACCGGCTTATTGTTAAGAAAGGCAGGTCCCGCCTCAAACAATTTCGCCAGGTTTGTAGCGGAACATTTAAGACAGATAAAAAGAATAGATTATTTTATGAAGTCTCTAAATCTTCTGGTATCTCTATCCCTCAGAAGATAAAATTTTCCGGAATCTATTCACTGGATAAAAGGCATAATCTTATCTTTACGCTGAATAAATGGAATAATCAGTGCCAGGGAAACCGGCTTAGATTAGACGCAAAACTTATATCTGCAAGTAAAAATGAGATAGTATTCTTACTGAATGCAGTACCATCGGGCACTACTGACACCCGGCATAAATACACGATGAAACTCCACGGCTCCTGGCAGGTTGATAAAAATAACCGCCTTAGGTTCGGCGTAAAAAAAGAGGATTCCAGGATCGATGAGCTTACTTTATACAATGCCTGGAACTTAAACAAGAATAATGAAATAATATATAGTTACGCCCGGTCGTCTCATGTTATTACATTAAAAGGGGATTGGCATATAAAGGAGAGGTATAGACTCGGTTACATCTTGGATAAGAATATCAATTCAGGTTTTAATTTCAGGTCTTCATTGGGACAGGTAATTCCCAGGAGTAAAAAGACCTATGTGAAATTTGACGTAGCAATAGATATATCAAAGAGAAAAAGGGTGACTAGATCGATCATCTTTACATGCAGATCTAGATTACAGGATAATAAGATTATCATAGTAGAGCTGAGTCCCGGAAGAGGCCCGTCTTTCAGATTGACAAAGGAGATCTTAAATAAAAAAGGCATGTTGTATCTCGAGTCATTCATAAGAGATAATGAAAGATACTTCGGAGGAGGTATTGGTTTTAGATGGTAATGGTAAATTAAATATTTTTACTTTTACTTCTTTTTTAAACTTATAATAAGTATTTAACAATATGTCTTGACAAGAGATAGGTGTTAATATATACTTATAACTAGGAGGTGTTATTATGAAGAAGCTGATAGGCTGTATTTTAGTTATTGCGGTTATTTGTTCTATAGGCTCCCCTCTATGGGCAGCGGGAGACAAGAATCGTAATACCAAGTGTTCTCGTGAGCAGACTCGAAAAGGAGAACAAAAAGGAGAACAAAAAGGAGAATGCCAGCAGACCAGAGAAGAGAACCAGAAAGAAAATCGGAATCGAAACGGTCAGTAATACAGAATCTTTACAAACATTCTCTAATAAACTCACCTTAAATAATAGGACTTGATACGTCAAGTCCTATTATTTTATATATTCTTACAGAGAAAATAACCCCATTGACAGGCACTGCAAAAAATACCTGAAAAAGAGAAAAATAGGTTTTGATGCAGAGGAATTAATATATACGATGGTGTTAAACCGGCTTATAGAGCCGAAGAGCGAGATGGACAAGGAATCTTTATGGAATTACTAATTATTTCCCTTGACTTTTCTGAGAAAATGATATATACTTTGTTTCGTATTAGTGCTAAAAATAGCATTTTGGAGAAATAAAATGCAGTACATAGAATTACACAAGGCATTAAAAGATTTTACAGTATTTTCTCTCTGGGATATTAAAAGTTTGGACGCTGCTTTTTATAGAAGAAGATTAAACGAATGGCAGGATAGGGGGTATATTAAGAAACTGATAAAGGGATATTATGTCTTCTCAGATTTGGAAATTAACGAAAATCTACTTTGTGAGATTGCCAATAGGATTTATATCCCTTCATATATTTCCTTTGAAACAGCACTTTCGTATTATGGGTTAATACCCGAGAGCGTATATGGTATAACGTCTGTTTCAACGCGGAGGACTTATAAATTTAAGACGCATATAGCCCAATTTTCATATCGAAGTATAGCTCCTCGTCTTTTTTTTGGTTATGAGATTGTCAGATATAATAGTAAGTGTTTCAAGATAGCAAGTGCCGAAAAGGCCTTTTTAGATTATTTTTATATTAATACCCATATAAAGACCAGCACGGACTTCCATAGCCTGCGCATAGATAAGAATAATTTTTTTAAAAAAGTAAACAAGAAAAAATTTGATGCATTCCTCGGAAGATTTGCACAGAAGAAACTTACAAAACGGATGCACATTTTTTGGGAGACAATAAAAGATGCTTGATGTGAAACAGATAGAATCTTTTTATCCTAAATATCTTAGACAATTTAAAAGAAGTATATTGAGAGAATACCTTCAATATAAAATTTTAGAGTCTATTTTTGATTCCAAGTTTGGTAATTCTTTGGTTTTTATGGGGGGAACCGCGACACATATTATCCATGGCAATACACGATTTTCAGAGGATTTGGATTTTGATAATTTAAAGCTGGAAAGAAAAGGATTTATAGAGCTTTCAGGGCTTATTAAGAAGAGATTGGAACGAGAAGGATATATCGTTGATATTAAGAATGTATTTAAAAACGCATATACGGCTTATTTGAAATTACCGGGGCTCCTTTATGAAAACAATCTTTCCCGCCACAAGGAAGAGAGATTACTTATCAAAATCGATACAGAACCGCAGAATTTTAAATATAATCCTGAAAAAACCATAATAAATAAATTTGACGTATTTATTAGAATAAAGACTGTGCCGGCTGATCTATTGCTGTCACAGAAGATCTGCGCTATATTTAAACGAAAACGGCCGATGGGAAGAGATTTTTATGATGTTGTTTTCCTCTCAGGCAAGACGAAGCCAGACTTGAATTATTTAAAAGAAAAACTAAAGATAAAAGACAACGTAGATTTAAAAAACAGACTTTTAGAGAAATGCAAGGAGCTGAACTTTAAACAGTTATCCCAGGATATTGAACAATTCTTATTTGTAGCTGCCGATTCAAAGAAAGTTTTTCTCTTCCGCGAATATATAAACGCCATCGAATTCTAAATTCAAAAAACAAACCAATTTATATTCTAACATGGCTTTGTTTTTGATATAATAAGCTACATGGAATACAGTTTGACCGAGAATTTTATTAAGTCCGTAAACTCTTTTCAGCATAGGGTAGCTGTTGAGGCTAGGTTTGGTGATAGGCGCCAAACCCTGACTTATGCCCAGTTAGGTAAGAAGGTGCAGGGCCTTGCTTATTTTATGTCTAACATGGGCATAAAACACTCGGATAGGGTTGCTATCATTCTTGAAAACCGGCCTGAATGGGTGATTACTTTCTTTGCATTATCTTACATAGGCGCAGTGGCAGTGCCATTGGACCCGCAATTAGGGCATAAAGACATAAAAAATATACTTTCTGATTCCGGGGCCAGGATTTGTTTTATTTCAAAAGAATTTGAAGATTTGCATAGAGTCATTAAGGAACTTGATGGTATTGAAAGACTGATATCTCTTGGCATCGGGGAAAACATAGGGCCAACCCCGCCTTCGGAATTTGAAAAAGCAAAGATTACCCCTGATGACTTAATGGTCCTTTTATATACCTCAGGCACCACAGACCTGCCAAAGGGTGTTATGCTTACCCACAGAAACTTATGCGCAAATTTCGATTCTTTAAGCCAATCAAAACTCTTTTCGTATAAAGACGTTATGTTGTCGGTCTTACCGCTTTATCATTCGTATCCTCTTATGACTACGCTTATTTTGCCGGTCCTATCCGGGGCTAGAATCGTATACGTAGATGCTGATTGGCCGGAGAGATTAGTTGATTATTTAAGAAAAAACAGCATAAGTATTTTTATCGGCGTGCCCCAGATATTCCACATGATGCATAGCCGGCTCATGAAAAAACTGAATAGTTTACCGGCTTTATCCAGGTTATATGTAAACCTGGTAAGTACCCTTGGTCTCGGGCATATACTTCTGCCTAAACTTAGAAAGGCATTTGGAAGCAATTTCCGGTTTTTTGCCTCTGGAGGTGCAAAGCTCGATGAGGCTGTGTCCAGGGATTTTTTAAGGCTTGGATTTAAGATATTGGAAGGTTATGGTTTAACAGAGACTGCACCTGTAGTAAGCTTTAACCCGTTAAAGGATCCGAAACCAGGTTCAGTGGGCAGGGCTTTACCGGATGTAAGATTGAAGATCATAGATAAAGATTCTAATGGCATTGGAGAGATTGCGATCCAGGGCCCCAATGTTATGAAAGGCTATTATAAAGACGATGAAAAAACCAAAAAGGTCTTTAAGGACGGATGGTTTTTATCAGGTGACCTGGGTTACATAGATAAAGACGGATACCTTTATATTACCGGAAGATCTAAAGAGGTTATTGTATTGAGCTCCGGAAAGAATATTTATCCTGAAGAGATAGAGAGAGAGTACGCTGCTACACCTTATGTAAAAGAGATGTGCGTATTGGGGGTTTTGAAAGATAAGGGCAAGGCTAAGATAGAATACCTGCATGCAATAGTCGTGCCTGACCTGGAGTTTTTTAAGGAACGCGGAGAAATGAATTTAAGAATAGTTATAAAGAATACCTTTGATAATATATCAAAGGCTTTACCGAGTCATAAACATATCATGGGCTTTACTATTACAAAAGACAGCCTTCCCCGGACTTTGTTAGGAAAGATAAAGAGATATGAAGTCGAGAAAAAGTTTTTACCTGTTATTTTAGATGAGGCGCCTGAAGAGGAAGATGTGTTATCCGGAGAGGATAAGAGCCTATCTGAAACTGAAATAGCCCAACGTCTTATTAAATGCCTGCAGGATGTTCTTGAGATCAAAGGGCCCATTAGTCTCGGGGATAGCATAGAGCTTGATCTGGGAATAGATTCACTCGGGAGGGTCGAGGCAATATGCGCTATTGAAAAATGCTTTGATATACAGTTATCCGAAGAAATGGCAGGAGGCGAGATATTCACTGTAAAGGACCTGCTCTTTAAGGTCCAGGATGCACTTAAAAGAGAATATAAAGAGCTCCCTGATGCAAGGCCTGTTTCATGGCCTGAAATATTAAAACAACCCCTGTCACCTGAATTTCAAAAAAAGATATTATTATATCCTGATCGGTTCGATTACGTGCTTACCTTTATAGTAAAGACGATTATCTACATGTTCTTCAGGATCTTTTACAAGCTAAAAGTAGAAGGTGCTGAAAAGATCCCTAAAAAAGGGCCTTATTGTCTGTGCGTAAACCATACGAGCTTTTTCGACGGGCTTATAGTCGCTGCAGGGGTCCCGTTTAAAATAGAACTGGAGCTATTCTTCATTGGCTTCAGGAGATATTTTATAGTACCGATTGTAAGGAACCTGGTAAGAAGGGGAAGGATAATCCCTATAGACGCTACTGAAATAATAGAGGCGATGCAGTCTTCATATTTTATTTTAAGGCATAATAAGGCCTTATGTATATTCCCTGAAGGAGAGCGTTCTATAGACGGCAAAGTAAAAGGATTCAAGAAAGGCATAGGCATAATTGCCAAAGAATTAGACATACCGCTTGTGCCTGTTTACATTAAAGGTGCATTCCAGGCATGGCCGAGGACCGAACGTTTTCCCAAGCTGCATCCTATAGAGATAAATTTTGGAGGGCCAATATATCCTAAGGCATTGCTCCAGAAAGGCATATCTTTAGGCGCAAAAGACGACTATGAGGCGATTTCTTTGGGTATAAGAGAAGAAGTGGATTTTTTGTCTCATTAGCGGTATAATAAGACGTTATATAAAAAGGAGGGACTCATGGCTAAAGTAAAGGTCGAAACGCCTACAAAAGAGCAGTTGAAATCATTGGGAGTAGATACCTGGAGCAAATGGGAGTGTGATGTAAAGAAATTTGACTGGGAATATGATGAGAAAGAGATGTTTTATGTGCTCGAGGGTAAGGTAAATGTCGTGACAGATGAAGGTGAAAAAGTAGAGTTTGAAAAAGGGAATCTGGTGACTTTTTCTAAAGGAGTAAAGTGCAAATGGGACGTAAAAGAGAAGATAAGCAAAGTCTACAAGTTTGGATAATATCAAAATTCGGGACACATCCCAATTTATTCTATGTAAAAAAGAAAATTTGAAAAAATTGGGATGTGTCCCGAATTTTCTATTTTCTAGAAAGGATTAACTAAATGACTGATGAAATTACGATCAAACCGGATTTACAGTTTTCTATCGTATGCGACAGCATAAGAAGGGAAGATAACGGAAAACTGATGTTTATAGGAATATTCGAGGTAATAGGCGCTAAAAAACTCCCTGCAAAGCATCCGCATCTTTTCATTGCAAATAGGTGGATTAAAGGAATAGGGAAGTTTAAAGAAAAGACCAGGATAGTCAGTCTGAAGGACAATAAATTAATCGTAGAGACAAAAGAGGTAAACTTTGAGCTAAAGACTATAGAGGCAGCGCATACAGTACTTTCAAAATTCGTGAATATAGTATTTCCCGAGGAAGGGAAATATCAGGTAGAAGTCCTGCTCAATGACGAGATCCTAAGATTTTATCCGATCATAGTTACCCAGAAAA
This sequence comes from Candidatus Omnitrophota bacterium, assembly GCA_018824145.1. Classification (GTDB taxonomy): domain Bacteria; phylum Omnitrophota; class Gorgyraeia; order Gorgyraeales; family Gorgyraeaceae; genus JAHJHC01. Next base: position 11,071 of record JAHJHC010000096.1, read on the forward strand.
AATAATGCCATGCGAGTAGCCACATATTATGCCAACAATGATTTGCGTATAGAGGAAATGCCTAAGCCTGAAATAGACAAAGGCGAGCTTCTTATAAAGGTAATGGCAAGCGGTATTTGCGGCACGGATGTAGTAGAGTGGTATAGGAGAGACAGGGTCCCCTTAGTTTTAGGCCATGAGATAGCAGGAGCGGTCGTAGAAGTAGGAAAAGGAGTAAAAGAATATAAGGTAGGAGACAGGGTCTCTGTATCTCATCATGTACCGTGCCTGGAATGCCACTATTGCCTTATGGACCACCATAGTGTATGCGATACGCTCCGTAAGACAAAATTTTATCCGGGAGGATTTTCCGAATTTTTAGTAGTACCTGAAATAAATGTAGAAAAGGGTGGGGTCTATAAATTACCGGATGAAGTATCTTTTGAAGAGGCTACGTTTATAGAGCCTTTGGCATGTGCAATACGCGGACAGCGCCTTGCAGGACATAAACCCGGTCAGACTGTTTTAATAATAGGCAGTGGCATCTCCGGACTTTTACATATTCAATTGGCAAAGACAAAGTCTTTCAAGAAAATAATAGCTACTGATATAAATGA
>JAHJHC010000097.1 GCA_018824145.1 Candidatus Omnitrophota bacterium
AACTATAAAGATAATTGATAGTATAATCAAGACGATAAATAAAACGTGTCGGATATTAGGAGTGATTTGGAGATTAAGATGAAGGCTGATATTCTAAAAGATAAGTGCGGTAAAGAAAGCTACAAGAAACTCGAGGCCTTGAAGAATCCAGGGATTCTGGATTTTGTGGCAAAATACGTGAATCTCTTTAATCCTGATTCGGTTTTTGTGCGCACGGATGCAAGAGAGGATGCTGAATATATACGCAGGAAGACATTTGAGAATGGCGAAGAAAAACCTCTTGCCATAAAAGGCCATAGCATACATTTTGATGGATATTTTGACCAGGCAAGGGATAAGGCGCATACAAAATATCTTTTACGGCCTGATGAGGTCCTTGGTTCAGATATAAAGTCAGTGGATAGAGAATCAGGGTTTAAGGAGATACACGAGTTATTTAAAAATACCATGAGAGGGAAGGAGATGTATGTATGTTTCTTTTGCCTTGGGCCTACGGATTCTGAATTTTCCATCCCAGCTGTCCAGATAACAGATTCCAGTTATGTTGCTCATTCCGAAGATATACTTTATAGAAGTGGTTATGAACAGTTTCGTAAGCTAGGTGATAAGGCCAGGTGTTTTAGATTAGTCCATACTGCAGGTGAGTTGGAAGGCGCCGTAAGTAAAGACGTAGATAAACGTCGTGTTTATATAGACCTTCAAGAAGAGATGGTGTTTAGCGCGAATACGCAATATGCCGGGAATACATTAGGCCTTAAAAAACTCTCCATGCGTCTTGCGATTAGGCGTGCTTCAGAAGAGGGCTGGCTTACAGAGCATATGTTTATCATGGGCGTACATGGCCCGGGCAAGAAGCGCGTTACGTATTTCACTGGTTCTTTTCCGTCAGCATGCGGAAAGACTGCTACTGCTATGCTTGAAGGAGAGAAGATTGTTGGAGATGATATTGCATATTTACGCAGCATAAAGGGAAAGATACGTGCCGTAAATGTGGAAAGAGGGATCTTTGGTATCATACAGGATGTTAATGAAAAGAATGACCCCAGTATATTTGAGGCACTTACAACTCCGAGAGAGGTGATTTTTTCCAATGGGTTGGTGGACGAAGATAATAATCCGCGCTGGCTGGCTGATGGCAGGCCAACTCCAAAAAAAGGAGTGAATTTTTCCGGAGAATGGATTCCTGGTAAAATTGGCCCTGATAAGAAAGAAGTCCCCTTCGCCCACAAAAACGCACGTTATACGATTTGGCTTAAGGGGCTTAAAAATTATGACGCTAATCTGGAGAATCCAAAAGGAGTAGAGGTCGGTGGTGTTATATATGGCGGCCGGGATTCAGATACAAGTGTCCCTGTTGCTCAAGCCTTTGACTGGTCACATGGCATACTCGCTCAGGGTGCTGCGATTGAATCAGAGACTACGGCAGCAACCTTAGGCCAGGAAGGCGTCCGGGCATTCAATCTCATGGCGAACCTGGATTTTCTTTCTATCCCGATAGGACGGTATATACAAAACAATCTTGATATAGTGAACGATGTAAAAAAACCTCCGCTTGTATTCCATGTAAATTACTTTTTGCGCGGGAAAGACGGAAAATTTTTGAATGGCATTAAAGATAAGCATGTATGGATCAAGTGGATGGAACTGCGTGTGCATGACAATGTCGGCGCATTAGAAACACCTATAGGTTATATCCCTAAATATAATGAACTGAAGACGCTGTTTAAAAAAGTGCTTTCGAAGAATTATAAAAAGCCCGAGTATAACGAACAATTTAAGATACGTATCCCAGAATCCATAGCAAAGATAGACCGCATAAAAAATATATACCACACAAAGGTCTTCGATACCCCGCATATATTGATGAAGACATTGGATGACCAGAAAAAACGGCTTGAGGATTGTAGAATTAAACACGGTGATTATCCATGGCCCAATGTCTTTGAAGGATGAAGCAGTACAGATTTTATTATGTTGAAAAAAAAGGCTAGTAAAAAGCCGCATAAATTTGTAAGAATCAGTAAGGTGCGGGCCTATCTTTTAATAAAAGCCATCAAGAGACAGTTGCGAGAGCTGGAAAAGAAAACACAATGATAGCTCCAGGGGGATAAATCTCTTTACCCGCTTCCATAACTTTCCTCTTTACAAAATTTTACCTGCCTTGTATAATAATTTGGTCATAAAAGAAAGAGGTTATTGGACATGAAACTTAAACTTGGTCTTCCTAAGGGTAGTTTGCAAGAGGCTACTTTAAGGATGTTTAAAAAAGCAGGATTTAATATATCAGTCAGCTCCAGAAGCTATATCCCGTCTATAGATGATGATGAGATCAGCCCGTTTCTCTTGAGGGCGCAGGAGATGGCGCGCTACGTGGCTGACGGAGCCCTTGATTGTGGGATCACAGGAGTAGATTGGACGCTTGAGAGCGGGAAAGATGTTGTAAAGGTGCAAGAACTTATCTACGGGAAACAGGGCTTAAGGCCGGTTCGCTGGGTTTTGGCAGTTCCGAATGATTCTAAGATTAAGGCCCCAGGTGATCTCAAGGGAAAAAGGATAGCGACTGAACTCGTGAATGTTACAAAAAACTATTTTAAGAAGAAGAAGATAGATGTAGAGATGGAATTTAGTTGGGGTGCTACTGAGGCTAAGGTAGGAGCGGGTTTGGTCGATGCTATAGTCGAGCTTACTGAGACAGGCGCGAGCCTTAAGGCAAACAATCTTCGTATAATTGATACAATATGCGAATCCACGACAGTAATAGTTGCAAATAAATCTTCATGGAAAGACAGATGGAAGAGAGAGAAGATAGAATCCGTGGCTATGCTGTTAAAAGGGGCATTGGCTGCGGAAGAGAAGGTCGGCCTTAAGATGAACGTGAAAAAAGAAAATCTGAAAAAGGTGATTTCTATCCTTCCTGCCATGAAGAAGCCTACTATTTCAGGTCTTTCCCAAGAGGGATGGTGTGCGATAGAGACAATAGTGGATGAGAAAATAGTCAGAAATATTATCCCAAGATTGAAACAGCAAGGAGCCCAGGGGATTATAGAATACCCATTAAATAAAGTTATATATTAAAGGCAAAGGCTGACACAGGCAGGTTTCAACCTGCCTGTTTATGGGCCGTTGCGACAAAATATGTAGGGCACACTTTAGTGTGCCAAAAGATAATGTTTAATTAAGGAGGAATATCATGCCTTGCGGACGCAAAAGAAAACGCAGAAAGATATCCACTCATAAGAGAAAGAAGAGACTAAGAAGAGATAGACACAAGAAGAAATAGGCTAGCTATAAGCTACAACAACGGTGATAATGACTTCAAGACTATTTTTTATATTAGCATGTGTAGGGATATTGGCTTTTTATACATGTGGCTGCGCAAGTTCTCCGAAACTTAAAAAGAGGGCAGTAGACCACCCTAGTCAAGAAATTTTAAAAATAGCAGAGAGAAGAACTCCCCCCTCAATATCCCCTAAGGCCTATGCCCACTATTCTATGGGTATGATATATGATAATGAGGGCAAGGTTTATCAGGCAGTAGAGGAATATCTTAAGGCTATAGAGTTTGACCCTGATGCCAGCACTTTATATTACAGGTTGGGAGTAGATTATGTGAAATTGGGCAACATCGAGTCTGCCGTGCCTGTCCTCGATATGGCAATTGAACTTGGCGAAGAGAGTGTCCGGGCCAGATTTCTTCTGGCCCTTATTTATACCTCCCAAGAAAAATATGAGGATGCAACAAGGGAATACGAAGAGATATTAAAAAGCGATCCTGATGATCTTGCTACGTTAACGTCCTTGGCTGATTTATATATATTGGGGCATGATATAGACGGGGCTATAAAGGTATATGAGAATTTGGTTGAAGAAAAAAAGGATTCACCTGTAATCCATTTTAATTTAGGGATGGTTTATGCAAGGGCAGGTAGGATCGAGGATGCAGTCCTGCAGTTAGAAAAGGCAGCAGCAATAAAACCGGATTATCTCGAGGCGCATTTAGCGCTTGCCGTGCTCTTTGAGATCAATGAACAACTAGAAGATGCAGAGGCCCATTATAAAGAAGCTATTCAAATAGATCCTGTCAACACCAAGCTTTATCGTCATCTGGGGAAACTGTATTTTCAGATGGATAGGGTTGAGGAAGCAATATATCAGTATGAGCTTTTATTGAAATTCGATCCAGAGGATATCGTTGCTTATATTGAGTTGAGTTATATATATGTTGCAGATTCGAGAGTAGATAATGCCATAGAGATTTTAAAAGAGGCTATTGATTTAGATAAGAGGACACAGGATATATATTTGGCATTAGGGTTCTGTTATAACGAGAAAGGGGATAAACTCCAGGCTATAGAGCAGTACAAAAAGGGTGTAGAGATAGACCCTTTTAATTCAAGGGCCTATTTTTATTTAGGCGCAATGCTTGAAGAGGTCGGGCAAAGAAAAGAGGCTATCTTGCGCTTAAAAAGGGCTGTTGAGTTGGATCCTGAAGACCCGGAGGCGTTGAACTACCTTGGTTATTTATATGCGGAAGAGGCCATGAATCTCGACGAGGCATATAACCTTGTTAAAAAGGCCCTTGATATAGACTCGGATAACGGGGCTTATATAGATAGTCTCGGTTGGATTTATTATAAAAAAGGCATGCTTGAAGAAGCGAAGGTCGAGCTTGAGAAGGCAAAGGAACTCATAGGCGATGACCCTGTGATATACGACCATCTAGGTGATGTATATTTAAAAATAGAGAGTTTAAAAGAAGCTAAAAATGCATGGGAAAAATCATTAGAGCTTAAGAATAATGACGGGGTAAGAGAAAAACTGGAGGCATTGCAGAACTAAGCGAGATATACTATGGCTGGACGCCCGGAAATCAAGACATTAAAGAATATAGCAAGAGAGATTCGCATTGAAATTTTGAAGATGTTAACCTGTGCTGGTTCAGGACATACAGGCGGTTCGCTCTCCATAGTAGAGCTTTTAGTCGGGTTATATTTTTATAAATTTAGATGCGATCCTAAGAGGCCTTTGTGTCATACACGGGATATATTCATCCTCTCTAAAGGACATGCGTGTCCTGCGTTATACGCAGTGCTTGCGCACATGAATTTTTTTGATAAAAAAGAGTTGTGCACGCTGAGGAAGGTCGGGACAAGGCTTCAGGGCCATCCTCAAAGGGGATTGCCTGGGGTTGAGATATCAAGCGGTTCTTTGGGGCAGGGGCTTTCTATTGCAAATGGATATGCTTTAGGCGCGAGAATAGATAAGGATAAAAAACGCATATATTGTCTAATGGGAGACGGTGAACTTGACGAAGGTCAGATATGGGAAGCAGTGCTTACAGGTGCGCATTATAAATTAGATAATGTGTGCGGGATAGTAGATTATAATAAATTTCAAATAGATGGGAAGGTCGAAGATACAAAGGCCTTGGAGCCACTTAAAGAAAAATGGGAGGCCTTTAACTGGGAAGTTTTAGAAATAGACGGCCACGACCTTAAAGAAGTAATGGATGCCTATGATAGGGCAGAGACCATAAAAGGAAAGCCCGTCGTCATATTGGCGCATACTACAAAAGGAAAAGGCGTTTCGTTTCTTGAAAACCAGAATAGATATCATGGCGTTGCTCCTACCAAGGAAGAATTGGACAGAGCATTGAAGGAATTGGAAGGCGAATAATTTATGGACAGAAAACCGACAAGAGACGGTTTTGGCGAGGGGCTTGTAGAGTTAGGCGAGAAACGGAAAGATATTGTAGTGCTTTCAGCAGACCTTACAGACTCTACTCGTGCTGGCTGGTTCAAGAAGAAATTTCCTGAAAGATTTTTTTCAATGGGTGTAAGCGAGCAGGATATGATAGGTACTGCCGCAGGTCTTGCATTGTCAGGCAAGAGGCCTTTTACATGTACCTTTGGGGTTTTTGCTGCTGGAAGGGCGTGGGACCAGATAAGGGTTTCAATCGCATATATGAATTTAAATGTGATAATAGTCGGGACTCACGGCGGCATATCAGTAGGGCCGGACGGGCCTACTCATCAGGCAGTTGAAGAAATAACGCTTATGCGCGTCCTACCCAATATGACTGTAATTGCCCCTTGCGATGCTATAGAGGCGAAAAAGGCGACGAAACTAGCAGCTTCTTACAACGGGCCTGTTTATCTTAGGCTTGGAAGGAGCAATGTCCCTATTGTTACTACACAGGAAGATTCTTTTGAAATAGGAAAGGCCAATCTCTTAAGAGATGGAGGAGATGTTACAATCATTGCATGTGGTTATGAGGTATACGAGGCATTGGTCGCACATGAAATTTTGAAGAAAGAAAAGATTTCAGCGCGCGTTATTAATTTACATACCTTAAAGCCGGTTGATAGAGCAGTGATTACAAAGGCGGCAAAAGAGACAGGCGCGATAGTTACTGCTGAAGAGCATACGATAATAGGTGGGCTGGGAAGCCTTGTAAGTGAGGTTCTGACTCAGGAGTTCCCAGTGCCTGTTGAGTTTATAGGCGTAAAAGACAGGTTTGGTGAATCAGGATCCCCGGAAGAATTATTTAAGGTATTTGAATTGACCGCAGAAGACATTGTGAAAGCAGCAAAGAGGGTGATTAGGAGAAAGAATAAATAGGCTATCAGCTATCAGCCTTCGGCTTTCAGCAGCTGACAGTTGACAGCTGACAGCTCATATGCGTGAATTCAGAGTTTATGCGCCGGCAAAGTTGAATCTGTATTTGGATATTCTGGAGAAAAGACCTGACGGCTATCATAATATTAAGACGCTCTTTGAAAAGATAGATCTAAAAGATGAGATTGTCGTGAGGGAGAAAGAAAAAAAGGGGCTTGAAGTAAAAGTAGAAGGCCCTTATCAATGCCCTTCAGGAAAAGATAATATTGTTTATAGAGCGATTCAGGAGCTTTTTAGAGTTAGTAATGTAGATTTTGGATTGGAGATAATCGTAAAAAAAAAGATCCCTGTAGCCGGCGGGTTAGGAGGCGGATCGAGCGATGCGGCATCAGTGTTGCGGTCTATTAATGAAAAGTTCGGATTAGGTGTATCTTTTGACCAACTTTTTTCCATAGCCGCTAAGACAGGAAGAGATATCCCTTTTTTTATGTTGGATGCGCCTTTTGCGATCGGTAAAGGCGCAGGCGAGATATTGGAGCCCGTTAATATAAATGGGAGCTTTACGCATATAATTGCAAGACCAAATATATCCATCTCTACAAAAGATATGTATAAAAGGTGGGATGAGGGCAATTATAGGTCAGAAAAGATTGATATTGGGGAAATAGTACGTATGCTTCAAAAAAGAGATTTAACGTTATTAAGAAAGACCTGTTATAATATATTTGATCAAATAGAGACGCAATCCAGGCCTTTTATAGAAAAGGTAAAGCTTGTTTTAGAAAAAGCAGGCGCAGGGCCTAGCTGTCTTTCCGGAAGCGGGCCGACAGTTTTTTGTACAGTTAAAGATAAAGATGAGGCTGGGCATATACTTAAGAATATACCGATGGACAAGGGGATTGATATATTTTTAGCAGCAACATATAAAGGAGGCATCTATGGAGATAACCGAAGTCAGGATATTTCTAAAGGAAGGGTTGAACAATAAACTCCGTGCATATGCTACTATAACTATTGATAATGCGTTTGTTGTTAGAAATATAAAGGTTATAGAGGGTAAGGGTGGACTTTTTGTAGCAATGCCATCGCGCAGGATGAAAGACGCCTGTCCTAAATGCGGACACAAAAATGAAGTCAGGAGCAAGTTCTGTAATGAATGCGGGACAAATCTTCCGACAAGGGCCGCAGAGCCTGTTACGCCAGAGGCACAACACGATGCCCGGCAGATGGAACACAAGGATATAGCACATCCCATCACTGTTCAGTGCAGAGAGTATATTCAGAAGAAGGTCCTGGAGGCTTATGAAGCAGAGAAGGGAAAAGGGAAAATAGGGCTTTAGATTACTTAGAGCCTGGCACCATAGTTTTGTGCATACGATGGCATTGCCCGGTAGTGTAATGGTAACACACGAGAATTTGGATCTCGGTTTCTAGGTTCGAGTCCTAGCCGGGCAGCCATTCTACTTCGCTGAGCAACTTTCGTGCTCAGCTTCGTAGGAATTGACGAAGTAGAATGAGTTTCTACGAAGCTGAAAGTGAAAACATTTCAGCGGAGTAGAACCAAACTTTCAAGAGGATGAGAACCTAAAAGGGATTTTTATGAATAACATAGCCGCAATAATCCTAGCTGCAGGAGAGGGGACGAGGATGAAGTCCTCTATACCAAAGGTGCTTCACCATATCTGTGGGAAGCCGATCATAAAATATCTTGTAGATACCATGCGTTCAATCGGTATACAAAATATTATAGTTGTTGTAGGGCATAAGGAAGGTTTGGTTAAAAAAGAATTGCAAGGAGTCAGATGGGTTAAACAGGCTGAATGTCTTGGGACTGCGGATGCGGCATTAAAGACAAAGAAATTTCTTGTAGCAGACGATAAGATAGACTCGGTTTTGATCTCGTATGGAGACACACCTCTTTTAACACCTAAGACCTTAAAAAATATTATCGACAGACACACGTCATCAAAATCAGGGTGTACGCTTCTAACCGCACGCCTGAAGAATCCTACTGGTTACGGCAGGGTTTTACGTTCCGGTAATGATAAAATCATGAAGATAGTAGAAGAGCTGGATGCGGTGATTTACGAGAAGGTTATAGAAGAGATCAATGTAGGCATGTATTGTTTTGATAAGAAAGCGCTCTTTGAGGCGCTGGAGCTAATAACCCCGAATAATAGAAAGAGAGAGTATTATCTTACTGATACAATAGAGATATTGGCAAAGTTGAATACACCTATAGATTCTGTATCTATTGACGACCCTGAAGAGTTTCTCGGGATAAACACACGAGAAGATTTAATTCAGGCAGAGCAGGTTGTTAGGCGCCGGGTTTCGAATAGCATTATGCAACGCGGAGTAACTGTCGTTGACCCTAATAATACCTATATAGACGAAGATGTGGAGATAGAGAAAGATACTACAATATATCCGTATACTTTTATCGAGAAGGGTGTTAAAATAGGACAAAACTGCAATATCGGCCCATTTGCACGGTTGCGTTCATCCACAATAGTCGATGACAATGTTTCTATAGGTAATTTTGTTGAGATAGTGCGTTCTCATATAGGGAGAGACACCAGGGTTAATCATCAGTGCTATATCGGTGATACCATAATAGGTAAGCGGGTCAATATAGGGGCAGGGACTATTGTGGCGAATTATGACGGGAAAAGTAAATACAAGACTATCATAGAAGACAATGCATTTATAGGTTCGGGTAGTATTCTTATAGCGCCGGTGAAGGTAGGAAAAGGTGCAGTAACTGGTGCTGGTAGCGTTGTTACTAAAAACAAGAATGTGCCGGCAGGAAAGGTAGTTGCCGGTGTACCTGCGAAGATCCTAAAGAAAACCAAACGTTAAAACGGGGGTTTATAATATGGACAAGACCGCTGCTGTTTTTACGGGTAATTCTAATCCGGATGTGGCAAAAAAGATCGTTAAATATTTAAACATGCCTCTTGGCAAGGCTCTTGTCAGGACATTTAGCGAAGGGGAGATACAGGTAAAGATAGACGAGAATATTAGGGGCAAGGATGTATTTGTAGTCCAGTCCACTTGCCCTCCTCCGAATAATAACTTGATGGAGCTTTTAATATTAATAGATGCGCTTAAGAGGGCCTCTGCAAGAAGGATTACGGCTGTACTGCCTTATTTTGGATATGCGAGGCAGGATCGAAAAGATCAACCGCGTGTACCCATAACTGCAAAACTCATTGCTAATCTATTGACGACATCTGGGACAAACAGGGTCTTAACAGTAGATCTTCATGCAGGTCAGATCCAGGGATTTTTTGATATCCCTTTGGATCATCTTTATGCAATTACTACATTTGTCAGTCATTTTATCAAGATAAAGATAAAAAACCTGGTAGTGGTCTCCCCTGACGTAGGAGGCATAAAGATGGCAAGGGCCTATGCAAAAAAATTGTATTCACCGTTAGCTATAGTTGATAAAAGAAGGATTAACGGAGAAGAGACAGAGGTAATGAATATATTAGGAGAGGAAGAAATAAAGGGAAGGAATGTAATGATAGTAGACGATATTGTGGCGACCGCAGGATCTTTGGTAGAAGCAGCTAGCGCTTTAAAGAAAAGAGGGGCCAAGGATATATACGCTGCCGTTACTCATCCTGTGTTATCGGGGCCTGCGATTAAACGCATAGAAGACTCTGTAATGAAAGGGATATTCGTAACGGATACCATTCCTTTGAGTACTGAAAAGGCACATAAGAAGATAAAGGTATTATCAATAGCGCCTCTTTTAGCAGAGGCAATTAAGAGAATTCATAACGAGGAATCAGTGAGTTCTTTATTTGATTGATATAAAGGGGGAGATTCAAAATGGAGTTTATAGACTTAAACGCAAGCTTAAGAGAAGGGACAGGAAAACAATTTAATAAGAAACTAAGAACCGAAGGCCTGATGCCTGCTATTATATATAAAAAAGGCGAGGACTCAATGAGTCTAAAGATATATAGAAAAGATCTTTTAAAGGCACTCCACACAGAGGCTGGAGAGAATGTTATAATAAGGCTTCATATCGACGGTCTCAAGAAGAAAAAGGAGAGTACGGTTATTGTAAAAGAGATACAAAGGGAACCTGTTAAGGACTATATATTGCATGTTGATTTCCAAGAGATATCTTTAACGGAAACACTCAAGGTAAAAGTTCCTATAGCATCAAAAGGTGAGGCTATAGGCGTAAAGCAGGATGAGGGGGTGTTGCAGCATGTATTGTGGGAAGCAGAGATAGAGTGTTTACCTACTAATATCCCTGAGAAGATCGAGGTAGATATATCGAACCTGAAAATAGGAGAATCAATACATGTAAAAGACATTCAGCCTCCCGAAGGAGTGAAGATTTTAGAAGATCCGGAAGGAGTTGTGTTTGGTGTTGAGCATGCAAAGGCTGTTGAGGATATTATTGCTGCACCGGCCGAAGGAGAGGTGCAGGAACCAGAGGTAATAAAAGAGAAGAAGGAGAAAGAAGAGGAAGTCCCGGCTGAAGGAGTTGAAAAGCCGGCTGAAGAGAAAAAGGAAAAGAAAGAATAAATCCGAATCATGAAATTAATAGTGGGTCTAGGGAATCCAGGGGAGGAATATAGACTTACGCGGCACAATGTAGGCTTTATGGTTCTGGAAGAGTTTGCAAGATCTAACGATGCTAAATTTAGGTCTAATAAGCGTTTCAAGGCTCTTACAGCAGAACTTTTGCTCGGAAACGAAAATTGTTATATTGTTATGCCGAAGACATTCATGAATCTTTCCGGCCATTCTGTGCGTTTGATTGTAAAGTGGCTTAAGATAGAATTGCAAAATATTTTATTAGTGATGGACGACATCGCCTTACCTTTAGGTGTTATAAGAATAAGGCCCAAAGGGTCTGATGCAGGCCATAAAGGATTGAGGTCGGTTATAGACTGTTTGGGAGCGAGTGAGTTTTCAAGGATGAAGATAGGTATTATGGGTAGAAGAAATATAAAGGACCTTTCAGGGTATGTCTTGGATAGATTTACGAGAAACGAGCAAAAGGTATTGCCGGAGATATTAAATCGTGCTACCCAGGCTTGCGAATGTTGGGTTAGAGAAAATGTTTCAATGGCAATGACTCGATATAATAACAAAATATAAACTATACGCTACTTAATGGAGGTTATAATGAAGCGTTACGAAGGCATATTTCTTTTAAAGCCAGATCTTACCAGCGATGTTCTGGACAAGGTCTTGCATCAGGTACAAGATATTATCGGAAAAAACAACGGTTCTATGGATGAGATAAAAGACTGGGGTAAGCAAAGATTGGCTTACCCGATAAGAAAATATAAAGAAGGTATTTATTATCTAATGAATTTTAGTATAGACCCAAATGCCATAAGTAAGATTAAGCAGTCTTTTAGGATCAATGAATCGATATTGAGGGTGTTGATAGTTAGTAACAAATGACCCCTCACGTTGAAGGGAGGAGTAGATGGCGAGTTTGAACAAGGTGTTTCTCATGGGAAATCTTACGAGGGATCCGGAATTGCGGTATGTACCAAGCGGTACGCCTGTAGCGACTTTTGGCCTTGCAGTAAACAGGAGATTTGTAACGCAACATGGCGAAAAGAAAGACGAGGTATGTTTTGTTCGTGTGGTAGTTTTTGGGAAACAGGCAGAAAGTTGCAGTCAGCATCTTAGCAAGGGTCGGCTTGTGTTTATAGAGGGACGGCTTCAGTATCGTTCGTGGGAACAAGACGGCCAGAAAAGAAGTACAATAGATGTTGTTGCGGATAGGGTTCAGTTTTTAGGCGGGCCGAGGCCTACTGGTGATACGGCAGAATCTCCTGATGTGGCAAAGGGAGAGTTTGTAGAGGATGCGGAAGAGGCCGGATTTAAAACACAGGAAACACCGTTTTAAGTGAGTCCGCCTGAGGCGGATCAAGTGCTCATTAAAGGAGGTTTTCTAAATGCCAGGAGAAAGAAAGGGTAGATTCCAGAAAAAGATGCAAAAGAGGCAACGGCCAGGCGCAAAAGGCAGATTTCTAAGGAAAAAGGTTTGCAGGTTCTGTACGGACAAGGTAACGCAGATAGATTACAAGGATATTGCAAAGTTGAGGAAATTCATCACTGAAAAAGGTAAGATCTTGCCAAGTCGCATAACCGGAAACTGCGCCAAACATCAAAGGGGTGTGGCCATTGCTATAAAAAGAGCGAGGCATATTGCGCTTTTGCCGTTTATAGGGGAGTAATTATGAAGGTTATATTAATAGAAGACGTGCAAAACTTAGGTTCGGTGGGTGATGTTATTCAAGTGAAAGAAGGTTATGCCAGGAATTATCTGTTTCCAAAGAATCTGGCAAGACACGCTACGGATTCGAATCTGAAAATGATCGAAGAGATCAAGAAAAGAAAGATATTTGCGCTTGAAAAAGAAAAAAAAGAAGCCGGACAGCTTAAAGAAAAACTTTCTCTTGTTTCTTGCACTATTCCTGTTGAGGCGGGCGATGACGACAGGCTTTTTGGCAGGATTACCGCGCAGGATATTGCCAAGGCATTTGAAGAGGAAGGGATTTCGATAGACAAGAGAAAAATCGTAGTAGAAGAAGATATAAAAAAACTAGGTGTATATCACGTATCTATAAAACTTCACCCCGAAGTTATTGGTGAAGTAAAGGTATGGGTAGTTAAAAAATAATTTAGAGGCAAAGGCCGGAACAGGCAGGTTTCAACCTGCCTGTTTACGTGCCCCGTACCGAATGGTATGGGGTGGAGGCCTTTGCGACAAAATTTGTAGGGTACACTTTAGTGTGCCACTAAGAGATTTCAATGGAAAGAATAGAGACACATCTTGAAAAAATGCCGCCTCAGAATTTAGAAGCTGAGATGGCTGTGTTGGGTTCTATGCTTATAGAAGAGCACGCTATCGCAGATGCTATAGAACTCCTGGATCATTCCTGTTTTTACAATGATTCGAATCGCAAGATTTTCGAATGCATATTAAAGTTGTATGGCGAGAACAAAGCCGCTGACATAGTTACTTTAATAGAAGAGTTGAAAAGCATAGAGGAGCTCGATAGAATAGGGGGGCCGTCCTATGTGACAGGCCTTACTACGGTAGTTCCCACAGCAGCAAATATAAAACATTATGCCGGCATTGTTAAAGAGAAAAGTATCCTGCGTAATCTTATCTCCACGGCAACGAATATAATCTCCGAGAGTTATAATGCGCAAGGTGATGTCGAGAAGATCCTTGATAAAGCAGAACGCATGATCTTTGAGATCTCATCCAATAAAGTCGATTCGAATTTCGCGCCTATTAAAGAAGTAATAAAAGACAGTATAGAGACGATAGACACTTTATATCAGAGAAAGGCCCATGTCACTGGTTTGGCTACGGGATTTACTGATTTAGACAGTATGACAGCCGGATTGCATCCTTCGGATTTCATAGTTTTCGCGGGAAGGCCATCTATGGGAAAGAGCGCCTTTGTAGCCTCAATTGCAGAATATGTCGGTGTGGTTGGAAAAATCCCGCTTGTCATATTCAGCCTCGAGATGTCCAAAGAACAACTGGTTCAGAGGATGCTTTGTTCTCATGCACGTGTAAATGCCCATAATGTTAGGACTGGTTTTCTCTCTCAATCTGACTGGCCGCGTCTTACGAATGCCGCGGGTAAGCTTTCAGAGGCGCCTATTTATATAGACGATACAGCCGGTCTATCTGTCATGGAGATTCGAGCCAAGTCGAGGAGACTAAAATCACAGCATAATATCCAGTTTATAATAGTCGATTATCTTCAGTTGATGCAGGGTCTGCCGGGGTCTGAGAACCGGCAGCAGGAGATATCAGAGATCTCTCGTTCTCTAAAGGCCCTTGCCAGAGAGTTAAATGTCCCTCTTATAGCAGTGAGCCAGCTTTCGAGGGCCGTGGAGAGCCGTCAGGATCGCAGGCCGCAGCTTTCGGATTTAAGAGAATCCGGGGCCATAGAACAGGATGCTGATTTAGTGGGGCTGCTTCTTAGAGAAGAGTATTATAACGCCACAGAAGAAAATAAAGGCATAGCAGAGATTATTATAGCTAAACAGCGCAATGGCCCAGTGGGTACAGTTAAACTGACTTTTATAAAAGAATACACCAAGTTTGAAAATATGGCGTTAGTCGGGGAAGAAATAATAGAATAAAAAAATTAACTCCGCGCTTTACGTTGACATTCTTTTATATATATGATATATTCGTTATAAATATCTTATATGGGATTTGAAAATGTTTGAGAGAGGGAACGAAGTGAAGGCTTTTCTAACGTTATTTTTGGTTTTGTGTTTTTTATGGTCGTTTTTTCCTGATAGCATATTGGCCCAGGATGAGTCTTCAAAGAAGATCATAAAATACGTTGACGTAAAGAACAATAAAACTGTTTCTTCAGCTAAGATATTGTCAAAATTAAAGACAAAAAAAGGCGAACTCTTTTTAGATAAGGTAATTAACGAGGACGTTAAAAGATTATACCTAATGGGTTTTTTCAGTGACGTGAGCGTTACTACCGAAGAGGTCCAGGATGGGGTGGGCGTGGTCTTTGTAGTTACAGAGAAGCCTCCTTTGACATCGATTAAATTTGTTGGCAATAAGGTCTATAACGCAAAAAGGTTAAACACGCTTATTAAATCAAAATTGAATGAATTTGAAGATGAGAGGAAACTTAAGAAGGATGCAGAGGCCATAGAAGATTTATATAAACGCGCAGGGTATCCATGGGTGAAAGTTACCTATAGAGTAGATGTCCAGATAGATAGTGCTATTGCAGTTTTCACTATAGAAGAAGGTGCGAAGGCAGTTGTAAGGAAATTAACGGTTATTGGCAATACTGCCTTTAGCGATAAGCGTCTTCTGAAGGTAATAAAAAGCAGGACAACGGGGTTCTTCAGGTCAGGTGTTTATAAAAAAGATGTACTTGACGATGATATGGAACGCATCAAGCATTTTTATAAAAAAGAAGGTTTCCTGGATGTGGAAGTCGACTATGAAATTATATCTCACGAGAAAAAACAGAAGAAATGGATAGAATTAGTGATGCGTATTGAGGAAGGAAGGAAGTATATAGCAGGCCAGGTAAATATAGTCGGTAATACTGTTTTTTCCGGAGAAGAACTAAAGACTATATTGAAAATGAAACCAGGGGATACTTTTACAGAATCGACTTTACACGAAGATCTGGCAGGCCTTCAAGAATATTATTTTGGCAAAGGTTATATTATGGCCAAGGCGAAACCTGATACGTTTTTGAATATGGAGACAGATAGGGTGGATATTACTTATAGTATCTTGGAGGGCGAGGTATGTTACGTAAATAAGATCAATATAGTAGGAAATGCCAAAACGAAAGATGTTGTTGTCAGAAGAGAGATAAGAATAAATCCCGGAGAGCAATACGACGGGGGCAAGTTGAAGAGAAGTAAGGAACGGTTGTACAATCTCGGGTTTTTCGAAGAGATAGCCTTTGATATAGAAGATACCTCTGTAGAGGACCGAAAGGATATGGTAGTGGAGGTGAAGGAGGCTAAAACAGGAGAGTTTAGTTTTGGCGGAGGGTTCTCATCAGTCGATAGGCTTATAGGCTTTTTAGAGATAGAACAGCGTAATTTCGACCTTTTCAATTTTCCTACATTCACCGGAGATGGCCAGGACCTTAAACTTAGGGGTGAATTCGGCAGTGTCCGCAAGAACTATCTTTTGAGTTGGACTGAACCTTGGATCTTTGATTATCCGCTTTCTTTTGGGTTTGATTTGTACGCTAGCGAGCGTAAGAGAAGCGGGACCACAGGATACGCGTATGACGAAGAAAAGCAAGGAGGCACTGTTAGATTAGGAAAGGAATTCAGCGAATATTTAAGGGGTGATTTTACGTACAGGTTGGAGACAATTAATATATCTGATTTATCTAGCGATGCCTCGCAGGCTTTATTGGACGAGGCAGGAGAGAAGACGATAAGCAGTGTTTTCTTCCAGCTTACAAGGGATACTAGAGATAATAAATTTAATGCCACTAAAGGACATGTTTTGAGCGGTTCCATTGAGATGGCAGGTGGCGTAGTAGGAGGAGATAGGGATTTTGCAAAGTTTTTTAATTCTGCTAGCCATTATTCTATGTTAGGGCCATTTGTCTTGGAGCTGAAGTTAAAAAGCGGGGTAGTTACATCTTACAATGGGTCAGGAAGAGTGCCCATATGGGAGCGGTTTTTTGCCGGAGGCACTTATACAATACGTGGATATAAAGAACGTGATATAGGTCCCAAGGATGTCTCCGGAGATCCGATAGGCGGAGGGACTACTGCAATCGGCAATGCAGAACTCACCTTTTCTATAATAGAAAATCTAAAAGGTGCTCTATTCCTTGATGCAGGAAATGTATGGTATAGGCCTGACAGTAAACCTGAGTGCGGCAATGCTACCAGAGGCATTAAGCTCGGCGCCGGCGTAGGCGTTAGAATAAAGACGCCCATAGGTCCGGTAAAACTGGATTTTGGTTTTCCATTGAATCCTGATTCAGAACAGGAAGACAAGGGTAGATTTCATTTTAGTATGAGTAGGGGATTTTAAGATAGATCACAAATATTAGGAGCCTTAAATGAAGAGAATTTTATTTTATTTTTTGATGTTTATATTGTCACTTTCGCTTACAGGAGCAGTATTTGCTCAATCAGAGGGTAAGATCGGATATGTGGATCTTTCAAGGGCATTTGACGAATACGAAAAGACCAAGGATTTCGATAAGGCCCTAGAAAAAAAAGGCGACTTGAAACAAGAACAAAGAGAGGATTTAGTTAAAGATATAAGAAAGATGAGAGACGAGATCGATCTATTGAATGAAAAGGCAAAGGGGAAAAAGGAAAAGGATATAGAAGAAAAGATTCGTTTCCTTCAGGAATTTGATCAGAATGCAAAGGCAGAGCTTACGAAAGAAAGAGATGATATGGTCAGAGATATTCTAAAGGAGATGAACGGCGTAATACAGGATTATGGAGAAAACCATGGATATTCGATTATATTGAACGAAAGGATATTGTTATACGGAGAGAAGTCAAGGGATTTAACGGAAGAGATCATTAAGATTTTAAATGATAATTATAAAGAATGAGTGAGGATCGGTAGATATGAAAAGGACATTAAAAGAAGTAGCTCGTTTAGTAGACGGGGAGATTGTCGGAGACGCTAGTATTGTTGTAACAGGCATATGTGGAATAAAAGAAGCTAGCGAAGGCGATCTTACCTTTGTGGCAAATTCAAGATATTTTTCTCTCATGAATCATACAAAGGCCTCTGCGATAATTACGTCCAGAGATGTAAAGTCAGCGCCTAAGCCTATTATACGTACGGATAATCCATCTATAGCTTTTGCAAAAATGGTTTCTCTTATGGCCCCTAACGAAGTTACTAAGCCCAAAGGCATTCACCCGACAGCTGTAATAGGAGAAAAAGTAAAACTTGGTCGCAATGTCGCTATGCAGCCGTACGTTGTTATAGAAGACAATGTCGAAATAAAGGATGACACTATTTTGTATGCAGGAGTCTATGTCGGGCACCATTCCAAGATAGGAAAGAATTGTGCTATCTATCCCTATGTGATAATAAGAGAACGGGTAGTGATACAGGATAGGGTAATCATACATGGTGGAACAGTTATAGGAAGTGATGGTTTTGGATTTTCTACAGTTAAAGGAGTACATCAGAGGATTCCACAGATAGGTAGCGTAATAATAGAAGACGATGTTGAAATAGGGGCTAATGTTACAATAGACAGGGCCCGGTTCGATAAGACCTTAATAAAAAAAGGGACTAAGATCGATAATCTCGTTCAGATAGCCCATAATGTTATAGTGGGAGAACATTCTATAATAGTTGCTCAGAGCGGAATATCAGGCAGCACGACTATTGGAAAAAATGTTACACTGGCAGGGCAGTCCGGAGTTATAGGTCATATTTCCATCGGGGATAATGCGGTTGTTGCTGCGCAGGCTGGTGTAACCAAGTCTATCCCGGCAAATGCTTGCGTTTCAGGTTATCCTGCAAAAAGGCACAGTTTAGCCAAAAGGATCAATGCCTGTGTCCAAAATCTCCCGGATTTATATAAGAAGGTGCGGGCATTAGAAGAAGAATTAGAGAAAATTAAATCCAGCAAAAAATAACAGCAAACATGGAACAGAAAACAATAAAAAAACCGATCGAACTTAGCGGTATAGGCCTTCATACAGGAACCCGTGTGAATCTAAAATTTAAACCAGCGCCTGCAAATATAGGGGTGAATTTTATAAGGGTCGATGTGAAGAATTCCCCTATGATAAAGGCCAGTATAGAGCATTTGTTGGATCAGGATAAGAGTCCTAGAAGGACATCTGTCGGTAATGGTTCTGTAGAAGTTCACACGATAGAACATCTCATGGCATCTCTGTGGGCACTGGGCATAGATAATGTCATTATAGAAATAGATGGCCCAGAACTTCCTGGCCTGGATGGTAGTGCTATGGGTTTTATAGATACCTTAAAAAAGGCAGGAATAGAAAAACAGGGTGTGAAGAAGAGGGTCTACCAGGTGCGTTCTCCTATATGGATTGAGCAGGATGGTGCAATGATTATGGTCTTGCCTGATAACCAATTCAAGATTTCTTACACCTTAAATTATGATCATCCACTTCTCAAGGCCCAATATTTATCCTTTACCATTGATGAGAATACGTTTGAGAAGGAAATTGCTTCTTCCAGGACGTTTTGTCTTGAGATGGAGGTCGATGGTCTAAAAGAAAAAGGCCTTGGTAAAGGTGCGAATTATGAAAATACAGTTGTAGTCGGAGAAACTGGCATTATAGATAATGATCTGAGGTTTGACGACGAATTCGCAAGACATAAAATTTTAGATTTGTTGGGAGATTTATACCTTTTGGGTTACCCAATAAAAGGCCATATAATTGCAATGCGGAGCGGCCACCCTTTGAATATATGTCTTGTTGATAAAATTTATACTCAAAGAGAAAAGGTACAGGGCGGCGGTATAAAAGCAGTGTATGTCGAGACAGGAAGCGATGTTTTAGATTCCAGCGATATACAAAAGATCCTTCCGCATCGTTACCCGTTTTTACTCGTTGATAAGATTATAGAGTTAGAGCAGGATAAAAGAGCCGTAGGCATAAAAAATGTTACAATGAATGAACATTTTTTTACAGGACATTTTCCCGGGAGGCCTGTTATGCCTGGCGTGTTGATTATAGAAGCAATGGCGCAGGTAGCAGGGGTGTTGATGTTAAATAAGAAAGAAAATGTAGGGAAAATTGCATATTTTATGAGCCTGGACAAGGCAAAGTTTAGAAAGACAGTAGTACCCGGAGATCAGTTGCGACTCGAGGTAGATGTGGTAAAATTAAAGTCAAGGACAGGACAAGTCCATACAAGAGCACTTGTGGATGGCACAGTTGTTAGCGAAGCAGACCTGATGTTTGCTTTGGTTGATGCGTGATGAGGATTCACCCGACAGCAGTTTTGGATAAAAAGGCAAAATTGGCCGACGATATAGAAGTCGGCCCTTATACTATTATAGGGCCTAATGTAGAAATAGGTCAAGCTACCAGGATAGGCTCGCATGTAGTAATAGAAGGCAATACTAGTATAGGA
Source organism: Candidatus Omnitrophota bacterium (assembly GCA_018824145.1). GTDB lineage: Bacteria > Omnitrophota > Gorgyraeia > Gorgyraeales > Gorgyraeaceae > JAHJHC01. The sequence continues at coordinate 20,258 of JAHJHC010000097.1, forward strand.
GAGAACTGCAATATATTTACAGGGGCATGTATTGGCAGTATCCCACAGGATCTTAAATACAAGGGTGCGAAGAGTTTTCTGAAGATAGGATCCGAGAATATTATTAGAGAATATGTGACTTTGAATCCGGGAACCGATGAAGGAGGGGTTACATCTGTCGGTGATGGAAATCTTTTAATGGTATACTCGCATGTTGCCCATGATTGTAAGATTGGAAACGGATGTATTATCGCAAATTCCGGGACATTGGCGGGCCATGTGAATTTGGAAGATAAGGTAGTGATCGGAGGGCTGGCAGCTATTCATCAATTTACACGTGTAGGTAAGTTGGCAATTATCGGCGGGTGTTCTAAAGTAGTTCAGGATATTCCGCCTTTTTCTACATGCGACGGCCATCCTGCAAGGGTATATGGTTTGAATGTGGTGGGATTAAGAAGGTCAGATATAAGCAAAGAGGCACAACTAGCATTAAAAAAGGCGTTTAAGATCCTGTTTCACTCGAGACTTTGTCTCAAAAATGCTGTAGAGAAAGCCAGACAGGAAATTCAGTTGTTTCAAGAAGTGGAGTACCTTTTAGATTTTATAAGAAGTTCAAAAAGAGGTGTGTGTAGAGGCAGAGGTTCTACTCTGAAAGAAGACGATTAAATTCTGCTCTCGACCATGATCTCGCTACTAGATATATTTATCGGCAATGGAAAAAAGAATAGGTTTAATCGCAGGTAATGGTAAATTTCCGATTATTTTTGCACAGGAAGCAAAAAAAAGGGGTGTAGAGATAGTTGCAATAGGCATAAACGAAGAGACTGAAAAGGGATTAAGTTCATGCGTTGATAAGATATATTGGTTAGGGGTAGGTGAATTGGAAAAGTTGTTACAAGTTTTGCTTCAGGAAAAACTGACGCAGATTGTAATGGCAGGACAGGTAAAACATAAGACCCTTTTTGATAAAAACGTTAAGATAGACTCCAAGATGCAACAGCTTTTAGGCAGCGTAAAAGACAAAAAAACAGATTCGCTCATAGGCGCGGTCGCTAAAAAATTAGAAGACCTTGGATTGAAACTCCTGGATTCAACTACATTCCTGTCTGATTATTTGCCTGATAAAGGTGTCTTGACGAAAGATTCTATTGATAAGAGGATATTAGAGGATGTCGAATTCGGGCGGGATGTTGCGAAATCCATTTCCGGTCTAGACATAGGCCAGACTGTTGTAGTGAAGGATAAAGTAGTCTTGGCAGTGGAATCTATCGAAGGGACGGATGAGACAATAAAAAGAGGCGCGTACTACGGTAAAGACGGGGCCGTGGTTGTTAAAGTAAGCAAGCCGAATCAGGATATGAGGTTTGATATCCCTGTGATCGGGCCTGATACAATAAGATTATTAAAAAAGTTGAAGGTTGCGTGTATTGCAATAGAAGCGAAAAAAACACTCCTTATAGATAAAAAGGTTACTATAGAGTTAGCGGATGAGTCTGGAATAGGAATCGTAGCGATTTAAATCCATACGACTAAATTTATATGACAAAGAAGACCCAAGCTAAAACCACTGATACGATAGAGGCACTTTCAAAGATCTCAAGGGCTATATCCAGCGACCTTTATTTAGAGGATATCTTGAAATTGGTAGTGACAGTAACAGCCGAGGTCATGAATTCCAGGATTTGCACCCTGATGCTTCTTGACGACAAGAAAGATAAGCTTGTCATAAGGGCTACCCAGAGTATAAGCGAAGAATATATAAAGAAACAACCGCTTGCAAAAGGAGAAGGGATTGCATGGAAAGTGATTAAAGATAATAATCCGATAGTTGTGCCTGATGTATTGAAGGAACCGGGATATAAATATAAAGATATAGCAGAAAAGGAAGGACTTGCGTCTTTATTATGTATGCCTCTGGCAGTTAAGAATAAAGTAATAGGGGTCTTGAATTGCTACACATCAAAACCCCATAGATTCACAAAAACAGAGATTAATGTCCTTGTAAGCGTTGCAAATCAGGCAGCGATCGCTATAGAAAATACCGAGCTCATGGTAAAAACAAGGGTTATACAGGAAGAATTAGAGACGCGTAAGGCGGTTGAGAAGGCAAAGGGTATTTTAATGAAAGATGATGCCCTTACTGAAGAGGATGCCTTTAGGAAAATCCAGAAGTATAGTATGGATAGGCGTAAGCCTATGAAAGAGGTTGCAGAAGCTATTATCATGATGCATGAGATGAGGAAATAGATGCCAAAGAAGAAGCCGACATACGAAGGCCTACAAATAAATATCCGCAAATTAAAGACGCCGAAAATAGAAGTATGGCGCAATCAGTATGCAGATAAAGATTATATTGTAAATCTTGAAAATCCGGAATTCACATGTGTTTGTCCGAAGACAGGCCTTCCTGACTTTGCCAACATTACCCTACAGTATAAACCTGCTCAATGGTGCGTGGAACTGAAGTCTTTTAAGATGCACATGTTTTTTTATAGAGATATAGGTATATTTCATGAGCATGTTATAAATAAGATCCTCGGTGATTTCGTTAAGTCATGTAAACCCAGATGGGCATTTATTAAAGGCGAGTTTAATGTAAGAGGGGGAATAAAGACCACTGTTAGCGCAGAATATCAAGGGAGTTCATTATGAAAATCAGGACCAGGAAAGATGTCTTAAAGTTAGCGAAAAAGCACAGGATTAGATTTATTAAACTTTGGTTCACGGATGTATTGGGTTTTCAAAAAGGCATTTCTATTACTGTAAGAGAACTCGACAAGGCATTATCGGATGGGATGGGATTTGACGGCTCATCCATTGAAGGATTTGCCCGTATAGAAGAGAGTGATATGGTGGCTATGCCGGATCCTTCGACATTTCAACTGATCCCGTGGCGGGCTGCAAAAGACGGGCTTTCTGCGAGGATGTTCTGCGATATTCTGAAGCCTAATGGTAAGCCTTTTGAAGGAGATCCCAGATATGTATTTAAGAAAAATTTAAAGCGGGCAAAAGACATGGGTTATGATTACTATATAGGCCCGGAACTGGAATATTTCTATTTTAATAATCCTAATAATACCATAATTTTGGATAGAGGAGGGTATTTTGATCTGACTCCTCTGGATGTTGCCCAGGATCTGAGACGAGAGACAGTAGTTATGCTCGAGAAGATGGGGGTAGAAGTAGAATATAGTCACCATGAAGTAGCTACGTCTCAACACGAGATAGATTTAAGATATTGCGATGCGCTTACTATGGCAGACAATGTTATGACATATCGTATGGTAGTCAAAGAAGTCGCCCGGCAGCATGGCGTATACGCGACTTTTATGCCAAAGCCGATCTATGGTATAAACGGTAGCGGTATGCACGTGCATCAGTCGCTTTTCTCCGCCAAAGGCGGATCCGCCTCAGGCGGAAAAGGCTTAAGGAATGCGTTTTTCAGTAAGACTGACAAGACACATCTTTCAGATACAGCCAAGTTTTTTATAGCAGGTGTCTTAAAACATGTAGCTGAAATGACTGCAGTGACAAATCAGTGGATTAATTCTTATAAAAGGCTTATTCCTGGCTACGAGGCCCCTGTTTATATCTGCTGGGCACAGATGAATCGTTCGGCGCTTGTAAGAGTCCCTATGTACAAGCCTGGTAAAGAGAATTCCACGAGGATAGAATTCAGGTCTCCTGATCCTGCAGCTAATCCTTACCTGGCGTTTTCTGTTATGTTGGCCGCTGGATTAGAAGGTATTAAAAAGAAATATAAACTTCCTAAGCCGGCAGAAGATAATATCTATAGAATGACGGATGAGGAAAGAAAATCTTCCGGCATAGAATCCTTACCAGAGGATTTATACGAGGCAATAAAGCTTACTGAGAAAAGCAAGCTAGTAAGAGAGGCCCTCGGAGAAAAGGTCTTCGAGTATTTTATCCGTAATAAACACATGGAATGGGACGAATATAAGGCCCAGGTCTCCAAGTACGAAATCGACAAGTACCTCGCTATTTTATAATTTATATGCCTAGATTAATTATTATTCTCGTCATAATATTATCTTGTCTATTAGTTTATACCATGGTTAATATGGCGCCGAAAGGTTATACTGTTGAGGCTGCGTTCGGTAATCGGGACACATCCCAATTACCTTTCAAAGAAGGCGAAAGATTTACGTATCAGGTGAAGTACAGAGGCCTTAAAATAGGTAAATCTATTTTGACCTTTCACGGAGAAAGAGATCTAGAGGGTAAAAAGGCCTATTACATTACGTTTGACACTTCTACGAGTGCATTCATGGACAATGAGGAGATCTTTGCGGATAAAGATACCTTTCTTCCTTTAGAAGTGCATAGGATGGTCAAGAAGACAATAGGGTTTACTGATAAAATAAAGGAAAGGTACGACCAGGAAAATTTCAGGGTAGATATAACCCAAAAGAGCAAATTACGCAAAAAAGGCCATTCCATAGAGAAAGATGCGCCTATCCACAATGCAATACTTTTGACTTACTACTATAGAGTCCGCGAGAATTTCAATAAAGATGAAAAGGCCAAAATCACTCTACCTACAGTTGATTTTGAGGTCATGTATAACGGGATAGAGACAATCGAGACTCCTATGGGAGAGCAACGTGCCTATGCCTTTACAAGTGAACCCCCAAAGTTTAAATTCTGGCTAAGCGCTGATGAGAGAAAGATCCCTCTAAAGATAGACAATCCCGCCGTGGCAGGATATTCCTTAATAATAAAATCCATAGATTAAAACACTTCGCGTCATTGCAAGAAGGAGCGGAGCGACGACAAAGCAATCTCAGTCGAGGGAAAACACCACTTGCCTTTTCCCTTGATTTCTCGTTTTTCCTGTAGTAATATATGTGGGACTACAACGGGGTAGTTGATTGTTAACAGAGGTGTTTATTTTGGTGCAAGGAAGAATCGTAGAAAGACACAAAGAGGTGTTTCTGTAGGCGTTTGGTGTAGAGAAGAATCGTAGCAGAACACGAAAGGGGACTATATCATGGAGACAAAAAATACTATTCCCGTTGATACTAGATTGGCACAAGAAATGGGGCTTACCGAGCAGGAATTTGACAGCATAAAAAAATTACTTGGCAGGACCCCTAATGTTACGGAATTAGGGGTTTTTTCAGCTATGTGGTCAGAACATTGCAGTTATAAGAATTCCAGAAAGTTATTCCGTATGTTTCCTACCAAGGGAAAACAGGTATTGGTTGGCGCAGGTGAGGAGAACTCCGGCATTGTTGATATTGGCGATGGTTTGGGAGTTGCTTTTAAAATAGAATCCCATAATCATCCATCTGCAGTAGAGCCGTTTGAGGCTTCTGCAACGGGTATCGGTGGATGCGTGCGGGACATATTTACCATTGGAGCACAGCCTGTTGCTGTCTTGGGTGGGTTGCGATTCGGGAACCTGGATAATAAGCGAGTGAAATATTTATTTAAGGAAGTTTTCAGGGGATTGGCTCATTACGCGAATGTTGCAGAGATCAGTGCAGTAGGCGGAGATACGTATTTTGATGAAAGTTATGAGGGTAATCCCTTGGTGAACGCCTTTGTCATTGGCGTTGTGAGACATAAGGATATCGTAAAAGGCGTGGCATCTGGTGTAGGTAATCCCGTATATTATATAGGCGGAGACACAGGCAGGGATGGTGTTGGTGGAGCAAGTTTCGCTTCTAAGGAAATAACAGAAGAGGCTTCTTCAACCAAGAATGCTGTTGCAATCGGCGATGCAGAGCTCGGCAAAAGATTACGCAAGGCATGCCTGGAGTTGATTGAAAAGAAGCTCGTTGTAGGGATGCAGGATATGGGTGCAGCAGGGTTGACTTGTTCTTCTTGCGAGACAGCTACCCGAAGCGGGACTGGTATTGAAATAGATGTGGCACTTGTGCCCCAAAGAGAAAAAGGCATGAGCGCTTATGAGATTCTTCTGTCAGAATCCCAGGAAAGGATGCTGGCTATCTTAAAAAGAGGAAACGAAGAAGAGGCCCTGGCAATATTACGTAAATGGGATATTAATGCTGCTAAAATCGGAAAGGTAACAGACGATGGCGTTATGCGTGTGAAAGAAAATGGCGTTACAGTGTGCGAGGTACCTGCAGAAGCTTTAACAAAGAAGGCACCGCTTTATGATAGAGAAATCAAAGAGCCGTCTTATTTAAAAGAGGCGCAAAACTTGTCTTTAGAGTCTCTAAGCGAGCCGGATGACTACAATAAAGCCCTGTTGCAATTGCTTGATTGCCCGACCATTGCCAGTAAAGAATCCGCATATAGACAGTTTACGTTTGTGGCCAAGGATGAAGTATTAGTTGGCGCGGGTTCAGATGCTGCAGTTGTTAAAATCAAGGGAACAAAAAAAGCCCTGGCCATAAGTGTGGATTGTAATGGTCGGTTCTGTTACTTAGACCCTTATAACGGAGCTATGATGGCTGTGGCAGAGGCAGCAAGGAATGTCGTATGTGCCGGCGGAAGGCCATTAGCCATTACTGATGGGTTAAATTTTGGAAATCCCATGAAGCCTGAAAACTATTGGCAGTTCCATAAATGCATAGAAGGGCTTTCTGATGCCTGCAAGGCCTTAGGCACACCTGTTATCAGCGGTAACGTGAGTTTCTATAATGAAAATCCAAAGGGCGCGGTTGATCCGACTCCAATGGTGGGAATGGTGGGATTAATCGAAGATGCGGAAAGACGCGTCACACAGGATTTCAAGAATGAGAATGATACAATAGTTCTCCTGGGCGACAATGAGCAGGGTCTTGCAGGTAGTGAATATTTATATCAAGTGCATAAGCTGAAAAAAGGAAATCCCAAAATTGATATGAAGATAGAAAAGAAGGTCCAGGAGGCATGCCTTGAAATGATACAATCAGGGATTATCAATAGTGCTCATGACTCTTCAGAGGGCGGATTAGCAGTATGTTTAGCAGAGTCGTGTGTTACCAATGCCAGCCACATGATAGGGGCTACTATAGAACTGGGAGATTTGAAAAAAGCTGATATACGATTGGATGATGTTTTATTCGGCGAGGCGCCTTCCAGAATAGTGGTTTCTCTCAAGAGCGATAATCTAGGGAAGTTAGAAGAGATAGCAAAGAAGCATTCGATTCCCTATTATAAGCTGGGGAAGGTAGGCGGGAGGGAGTTTATTGTCAGACAAAATAAGGCTGAGATAATCAATCTTCCTGTGGCAAAGCTAAGTGATGTATGGAGAAATGCCATTCCATCAAGGGTAAATACAGATTGACATACAATACACAGCTCTTTATAATAGACGATACACGATAGATATCGCGGGGTGGAGCAGTCTGGTAGCTCGTCGGGCTCATAACCCGAAGGTCCTTGGTTCAAATCCAAGCCCCGCTACCAAATTTTGCTTTGCAAAAATTGATCCTGAACGAGCATAATGAGGCGACGAATAGGAGCCTCATAGCGAAGTGAAGGACCTATATGATGAGGCGTCCGCCTAAAGCGGGCGCCTTTTTTATTACATAAGGGCAGAAGGGGATTTGTTCGCTCAGATGAAAATTTTCCCGTACGGGCACATTATGACATTAAGATGCCCGTACGGGACCACCTTTTATTCCGCATTTTGGCGGGGCTGAAAAAACTCCACCGACACCAAAATGGTGTCGGTGTCGGACAGTTTTCAGCCTTTTTGCCTCATAGAATGTGGCAAAAAAAACCGCCAAAATGCTCCATAAAAGCCTAAATTTTCAATTCGCTCCCAAATCCCCTTCTGCCCTTTTCCAATTTTCATTGCACAACGGCTTATTCAGCAGTAAAATAAGTCAGTAATGGCTTGAAAGGGTAAGAACAAGGTGTTCCAATTTGTGAACTCAATGGATGCTAAAGCACCTCTGATTTTAAATATTAGGTGTAAAATAGAATGATAGAGAAAAGAAATCCAAAAATTTCTCCTGGGGTAGCTTATTTACCTAAAGAGTCTGGTGATTTTAATTTTCCAGCAGAATTATATTATAATTCAATATGGCTTTACAGCTTAGCTCAGAAAATGAATAAATCTAAAGATGATTTTCTTTCGTCTTGTTATAGAAGATGTGCTGTCCAATGCGCTTTTAGTTTTTTTGAAGCGCAACTTAATCAAATTTGTTTAGCACATGCAAAAACGCATCCTGATAAGATTGGCGAAATTGAACTTGATATCTTGGAAGAAAAAAATACAACTATCAATGATAAAGGTAAAATAATTAGAAAAACTCGTTATTACGATACTGAAGCAAGGGTTTCATTTCTATGTCTTTTTTTAACAGGTAAAGAATTTGATCGAAATAAAAAGTTTTGGCAAGAATTCAAAAAGGCTAAGGAATTAAGAGACAAGATTACTCATCCCAAACCTCCTTATGAAAGTTCAATAATTAGCTTAAGCGAAGTTAAACATGCAATAGAATTCCTAAGAAAAATCTTTGTTGAATTATCTAAAATAATGGCGATAAATTCACCTTTATGGCTTAAGCCAGTTACGAGAATTTTGGCAGAAATTGAAAAAGAAGATTAAGAACAAATAGTTCTTACTCCTTGATAGGCGCTTGTCTTTTCGGGCAGGGCAGGGTTCAAAAAGCCTCTTTATTTTGCGCAACAGAAAATTCTGCATTACCAGTCAGTCTGCCTGTCAAAATAAAACGGAGCGAGGCCCACATTTTCAAAAAACAAACCTGGCCGAGCGTCTTTTTGAACCCTGCCCTGCCCGAAAAGACACCATGGGATATTTGAGGAGGGCTTATGAAGATTTATGAGCTTATAAAACCATTGGGGATTGTGGCTTATGTTGCTTTATTGCTTGCGTTTTTGACGGGTGTGGCGAAGTTTAAATTTCATGTAAGATGGATTAATGTTAAATGGCATATTTGGTTGGGGGTGATTGCTGTTATATTGGCAACTATACATGCTATAATAGTTATATATGTAAATATGTAAAAAAGGAGGTAAGTTATGGGTAGAATAATCTTTTTTATTCTGTTATTTTTGCTTGCTGCAACCAGCCTTTCCTATGCGCATCCGCCTTCGGATATAACTCTTGAATATGACTTTGAGACCGGGTTCCTTTCAGTAGCCATCATGCATAACGTAGAAAATCCACAGTCACATTTTATACATAAGGTAAGTATCGCTCTTAATGGAAAAGAAATTATTTCCCATTCTATTTCTCTGCAGGATGAGTTTGATATGCAGGTCCTTGGATATATTGTGCCGGATGTGCGAAAAGGAGATACGCTATTAATAGAGGCATATTGTAGTATAAGCGGGAAAATGAAAAAAGAATTAAAAGCCGAATAGAAATAACCACCATATGTAGCGAAATTTTATTGACTGTTTAAATCTATATATGGTATAGTAAGGTCTATTATGATACCAAGATATTCTATCCCCAAGATGGCCAAAATATGGTCTGATGAGAATAAGTTCCAGAAAATGCTGGATATAGAGATCCTTGCTTGTGAGGCAATGGCAGATCTTGGCAAGGTCCCTAAGAAAGAACTAAAGAAGATAAAGCGAAAGGCAAGGTTTAGTGTAAAGCGCATAGAAAAGATAGAAGAAACCACCCGCCATGACATAGTCGCGTTTCTCCGGAACATTGCAGAGTATATCGGCTCTTCTTCCCGTTTTGTGCATCAGGGTCTTACTTCAAGCGATGTCTTAGATACTGCTTTATCAGTGATGATGAAAGAGGCGGCCTCTATCCTTTTGGAGGACCTGAAGATATTAAAAGAGGCCTTACGAAAGAAGGCAAAAAAATATAAACATACAATAATAGTTGGAAGAAGCCATGGCGTACATGCTGAACCCATGACATTCGGTTTGAAGCTAAGCCTTTATTTTGACGAGATAAATAGAGACATAGAGAGGATTGAAAAGGCAAGAGAGCTTATAAGTGTTGGGAAGATTTCAGGGCCTGTCGGGACATATTCGAATGTAGAGCCTTATGTTGAGAATTATGTCTGTAGGAAATTAGGCCTTAAGCCAGCCAATATCTCGACCCAGATTCTACAGAGAGACATCCATGCAGAATACTTGGCCCAGCTTGCTATAGTCGGTACAACGCTTGAAAAGATCGCAGTCGAGATACGGAATTTACAAAAGACAGAAGTAAGAGAGGTCGAGGAACCTTTTTCAAAAGGGCAAAAAGGCTCCAGTGCAATGCCTCGCAAGAGGAATCCTGTTATGTGCGAGAGGATTACAGGCCTTGCCAGGGTCCTACGTAGCAATGCAATGGCAGCTATGGAGAATGTCGCATTGTGGCATGAAAGGGATATAAGCCATTCTTCCGTCGAAAGG
>JAHJHC010000098.1 GCA_018824145.1 Candidatus Omnitrophota bacterium
GGATGTCCCCATTTTTGTTTTGATTAGCAAGGCGGAAGTGTTATAATATGCTATAGTCATGAGGACAGTTAGTGTTTCAGAGATGCAGGAATTGGATCGCAGGGCAATCGAGGGATTCGGTATCCCGTCCATTATCCTTATGGAAAATGCAGGCCGTAGCGTCAGCAGTATAGCTATAGATATGCTTGGATGTGCGTCTGAAAAAAAAGTAGCTGTATTTTGCGGCATAGGTAATAACGGGGGTGATGGGTTTGTAGTCAGTAGATATTTGGCAGGGCAACGGGTAGCGGTCAGTGTATATATAATTGGTGAAAAGGCCCAGGTAAAAAATGATGCTGGCATAAATTTGAATATATTAGAGAAAATGGATATTAAGATACAAGAAATCTCCTCACCTGTAACATTACATGCGGACTTAATTATAGATGCGATATTTGGTATAGGACTTAATGGAAAAGTTAAGGAACCTCAAATGTCTATAATTACGGATTTGAATAAAAGAGATTGTCCTATCCTTTCGATTGATGTCCCGTCAGGATTGGATGCAGATAGTGGAGAAGTGTCAGGCGAGGCTATAAAAGCTAAAAAGACCGTAACGATGCAATTTCCGAAAAAAGGATTTTACATAAATAAGGGCCCAGAACACGTCGGTGAAGTCGTGACAGTGGATATTGGTATACCAGGTGAAATATGTGCGGCATAGTAGGTTATATAGGTAAAAAAGACGCATTGCCTATTCTTTTGGATGGGTTAAGGCAGCTTGAATATCGCGGATACGATTCAGCAGGTATAAGCGTATTAAAGGATGATAAGATTAAGATTGTAAAGCGCTCGGGTAAAATTAAAGATCTGGTCTCTTTTATAAAAAGCCACAAGGACCTGGATAACAGTAAGCTAGGCATAGGACATAGCCGCTGGGCTACCCATGGCGCGCCTACCAATATAAATGCCCATCCTCATCTGGACTGTTCAGGTAATTTTTCAGTAGTTCATAATGGAATCATAGAAAATTTTTCCGATATCAAGAAGGAACTTATAAAAGAAGGGCATAAATTTAAATCAGAGACAGATACAGAAGTGCTTCCTCACCTTGTTGAAAAATACTATAAAAGGGATTTAAAAGAGGCGGTCTTAAAGGCAGTTAGACGTTTAAAGGGTTCTTTTGCGCTAGGGATCATTTCTAAATACGAGCCAGATAAATTAATTGGCGTTAGAAGAGAAAGCCCTCTTATTATTGGATTGGGTAAGGATGAGAATTTTATTGCCTCGGACATCCCTGCTGTATTGCGATACACTAAAAAGATTATATATGTAGACGACGGAGAGATGGCTGTTTTGACAAAAGATAAGGTGCGTGTCTTTGACTTGAATGGGAAGGGGAGGAAGAAAAAAGTAGATACTATTAAATGGACTGTTGCCAGTGCCCAAAAAGCAGGTTTTCCGCATTTCATGTTAAAGGAGATACATGAGCAGCCCAAGGTTCTGAAACAGATTATCTCTTCACGTATTAAGGGGCATTCAAAAATTACCTTGGAAGGTATAAATCTGAAAGATAGTCAGATAAAAAATATCTCGAATATAATTATACTAGCCTGTGGCACTGCATACCATGCAGGACTCGTCGGTAAATATTTGATCGAGAAATTTACGCATATACCAGTGTTGGTTGACTTGGCTTCAGAATTTAGGTATAGGGAGCCGATCGTCAATAAAAACACCCTTGTTATAGCGATAAGCCAGTCAGGAGAGACAGCAGATACCTTGGCTGCTGTTAGAGAAGCGAGAGAGAGGGGAGCAGTTATCCTATCCATATGTAATGTCGTGGGCTCGAGTTTGGTGCGGATATCTGACGGCGTGCTTTATACTTATGCTGGGCCGGAGATAGGTGTTGCCTCTACAAAGGCATATACAGCCCAGCTTGGGATCCTCTATTTATTGGCCTTTTATATTGCAGAGAGAAAATCTTTATTAAAAGGCCAACTCAAGGAATCTTTAATAAGAGAGTTTAAAAAAGTCCCTGAAATATTAAATAAAATATTGGGACATAAAAATTATATAAGCAGGATAGCTAGTAAACACCTGCATTTTGGCTCGTTCTTGTATCTGGGTAGAAATGTTAATTTTCCAACTGCCCTGGAAGGCGCGTTGAAACTAAAGGAGATATCATATATACCTGCCGAAGGGTATGCTGCAGGGGAGATGAAACACGGCCCTATTGCATTGATAGATGAATACAGGGCAGTTGTCTGTATTGCGCCTGAATCACACATATATGAAAAGATGGTCTCTAATATTCAGGAGATCTGCGCAAGAAAAGGCAAGGTCATTATAGTTAGCACAGAAGGACATGAGGGAATAGAAAGATTCACAAAAGAGGTTATATATATACCTAAACTAGATGAACTTTTTTCTCCTATTGTCATTGCTTTGCCATTACAGCTTTTAGCGTATTACATTGCAGTAAAAAGAGGATGCAATGTCGACCAGCCGAGAAATCTAGCAAAAAGCGTTACAGTAGAATAATCCGTTGACTTATACTATGCCAGGAAATCTTTTCATAGTCGCCACTCCCATAGGAAATCTCGAAGATATAACATTTAGGGCCATAAATATCCTTAAGGAAGTCGACCTTATTGCCTGTGAAGATACGCGCCATACAAAAAAGCTCCTTTATCATTATGGAATCAATACCACTACAACAAGCTATTTTGAATACAATAAGGTTAAGAAGGGTAAGTTCTTAATCCGGCTTTTAAAAGAGGATAAAAAAATAGCCTTGGTTTCTGATAGCGGCACGCCTGGTATAAGTGACCCGGGATATAATATTATTAGACTTGCGATAGATAATGATATCCCAGTTACAATTGTACCAGGGCCATGTGCATTTGTATCAGCCCTTGTCCTATCAGGCATGCCTACGGATAGTTTCTTATTTGAGGGGTTTTTGTCTTATAAAAAGGCAAAGAGGCGGAGACAATTAGAGGCCTTAAAGCAAGAGAAACGTACTATTGTCCTTTATGAATCTCCTCACAGGCTTTTAAAGACCTTGGGTGATATATTGGATATATTAGGAGATAGAGATATTGCGGTCACACGTGAGCTTACAAAGTTCTTTGAAGAAGTTCTCCGTTTAAAGGTTTCTCACGCAATAGAGCATTTTAATACCAATCCTCCCCGCGGCGAATTCGTGTTGATTATAAGCAGATCGTAAGGTGTCTTTTTGGCTGGCAGGCTGGAGCCTTCGGCACTGGAATGATTTTGCCGTCCGCTACGGTTTACGGCTCACTTCTGTGATACCCTATCGCCTGAATACATGAACGAAGCTCGCCGTAAATCCTTGCGGACTTTTGCCAAAATCTTCCTAATGTGCCGAAGGCTCCAGCCTGCCCGCCAAAAAGACAAATTTCCTTGACAAATCTCGCCAACTCGTTTATTATGAATACATTATGGATGATTTGGTGCTGTTCACTATAAAGATCCCTGCTTTTATATATGCCCCGGTTATATACTTTTTCTGGGTAAGTATCCTGCTTTCTGCTAAAAAGATAATTTTCAGCCGTATAGAGAAATTTGCCAGCCGAACAAGGTCTAAATTAGATGATATACTGTTAGGTGCCTTAAACTTCCCATTGGTATTGTTGATATTTGTGAGCGGTGTATTTATCCTTCAGAGGATTTCGCCTATTCTAATAAATTCTGAACTCTCCAGGTATTTCTTTGTAATTCTAAGGACAACTACGGTTATAGCCATTGTTATATTTATGGATAGACTTGTGAATAACCTTATTCAAGTCTATTCTCATAAGGTTGATATCTTAAAGACTTCTGGAGCGGTGGCAAGGACTTTTGTAAGGATAATAGTAGTCGGCCTTGGCCTATTGATATTACTGGATAGTTTTGGCGTATCTATAACACCTATCTTGGCCTCTCTTGGCATTGGTTCTTTGGCAGTTGCACTTGCTTTGCAGCCGACCCTGGAGAATTTCTTTTCAGGTATACAGATTGTAATAGATAAGCCTGTAAAAGTAGGACAGTTTATAAAACTTGATTCCGGAGAAGAAGGATATGTGGTCAAAGTTGGTTGGCGCTCTACGTGGATAAGGATGCTGCCGAATAATGTAGTGGTTATACCCAATAATGTATTGGTGAATTCAAAGGTTTTAAATTATTATTATCCTGAAACAGAGTTGGCAGTCTTGGTCCAGGTAGGCGTACATTATGAATCTGATTTAAAACATGTTGAAAGAGTTACTTGTGAAGTAGGAAAAGAGGTTATGAAGGAAGTGCAGGGCGGAGTGCCAGGGTTTGATCCTTTTATTCGTTACCATACCTTTAATGATTTTAGTATAGATTTCACAGTTATATTAAGGGCTAAGGAGTTTGTAGATAATTACTTTGTAAAGCATGAGTTCATAAAACGGCTGCATGAGCGTTATAATAAAGAAGGTATCGTGATACCTTATCCGATAAGGGCGATAAATTACGAACAGGAAACTGGTTCTAAAACAGGATAACTTATAAGATGTTTGTGCTTTCAAATTTATTTTCAGCAATTGCAACTCTTTTAAACATAGTCTTGACGATTCTTTACTGGCTTCTATTGATACGTGCCTTAATAAGCTGGGTTAATCCAGACCCGCATAATCCAATAGTTATGTTTCTATATAAAACTACAGAGCCGATTTTATACCCTATAAGAAAGATGTTGCCTTTACAATTTGGTATCGGGATCGACCTATCACCTATAATTGCCTTTCTGATACTCATTTTTTTGAGAAGCTTTTTAGTAAAGACCCTCTTGGATATAAGTTTCAGGTTAAGATAAATATACTTTTAATTGTAGTTGCAGCGTCTTAAGCTGCTATTAGGAAAATGGCAGCGCAAGGCGCTGCAACTACAAAAATGAGGACAATATGTGGACCAAAGATAGTCTTAGAGAAGTTGTAGAAGAACGGTTAGGAGATTATTTACTGATAGTCGCCTCTAATAGAGAACCATACGTTCATACGTATAGGAAGTCAAAGATAGTTTGCCAACGTTCAGCAGGGGGTGTAGTTACTGCCCTTGATCCTGTTCTTAAGGCTTGTAGCGGCTTATGGGTTGCGCATGGCAGTGGAGATGCAGATAAGAAGACAATTGATCAATTCGATAAGCTTCAGGTCCCACCTGATGACCCGAAGTATACTTTACACCGTGTATGGCTTACAAAAGAGGAGGAAGACGGTTATTACTATGGTTTTTCAAATGAGGCGCTTTGGCCATTATCACATATATCTTATACCCGTCCAAAATTTGAAGAGTTAGACTGGGAGATGTATGAGAAAGTGAACCGTAAATTTGCAGATGCAATCTTGAAAGAAATAGGCGATAGAAAGGCCTTTGTCTGGATACAAGATTATCATATGGCGCTCCTCCCTAAATTTTTGAAAGAGGCTAAAGGCAACAATATTATTACGGCCCACTTTTGGCATATACCATGGCCTAACCCAGAGGTATTTAGGATCTGCCCTAAAAGGACACAGATACTGGAAGGCCTTTTGGCGAATGACCTTTTGGGTTTTCATATAAGGTATCATTGTGAAAATTTTATCTCCACAGTAGAAAAAGAGATAGAGGCCAGGGTCGATCGCGAAAGGTTTTCGATCATAAAGGGAGGTCATGAAACTATTATAAGACCTTTCCCTATAGGCGTGGATTATGAGCATATAGATCACCTTTCTCAATCCAGAGAAGTAGAAGAATATATGCAGAGTCTCCGGGAAGAATTTCTGCTCAATTACGAGTTTATTATGCTTGGCTTGGATAGGATTGATTATACAAAAGGTATCCCTGAGAGGTTACGGGCAGTGGACAGGTTCTTAGAAAAATACCCTGAGTATAAAGGGAGATTTGTATTGATTCAGATGGGTAGATTGTCAAGGTTACATATACCGGTATATAAGAATCTCAATGATGAAATAAATGCGCTGGTGGAAGAGATAAATTGGAAACATTCGCAGGAAGGATGGGCGCCTATACTTTTTGTGAGACGGCACTTATCTTATCCTGAAGTCATCGCTTTCTGCAGGCTTGCAAATATATGTATCGTAAGTTCTCTTCACGACGGCATGAATCTTGTTGCAAAAGAGTATGTGTCTGCTCGAACTGATGGGACAGGGGTCTTGGTGCTGAGTCAATTTACAGGATCTTCCCGTGAACTGGAAGATGCAGTTATGATAAATCCATATGACACAGAGGATTTTTCAGAAAAGATAAAGAAGGCTATAACTATGGATAAGAAAGAGGCAAACCGCCGTATAATAAAAATGAGAGAAAAGATTGCGTTGAACAATGTCTATAAATGGGCAGGAAAGATCCTGTCGGAACTTTTGAAATTTGAATTCAAAGAATAAAGGGCATGAAACATCTATTCAGCGATTGGGATAAACTTAGGAGCAAAATATACAATTCCCCCCGTGTTTTTTTATTGTTTGATTATGACGGCACTCTTTCCCCTATTGCCCCCAGTCCTTCCGAAGCAAAATTTCCTAGTACAGTAAAAGGTTTAATAAGGAGATTGCGGAGAAATTCTAAGTTTGCATTGGCTATTATTAGCGGCCGTTCAATGAAGGATATAAAGAAGATGGTCGGTTTAAAAGGAATAACATATATAGGGAACCATGGCCTGGAAATCGAAGGGAGAAATACCGAGTTTTTAGGCTCGCGATTCCATGCCTTTATAAAGAAGATAGAATCGGCCTTATATAGAGAAGTTAAACATACGAAAGGCGCGAAGATAGAGCACAAAGGTGTTACATTAAGCCTGCATTATCGCCTTGTAAAAAATAGAGACAAGGCTTTGATTAAACGGAAATTCTATAGAATAGTAAGGCCTTTTGTATATTCCGGGAAGGTAAGGATTAGTGCCGGGAAACAGGTTTTGGAGGTAAGGCCTAATATTGAATGGGACAAAGGAAGTGCGGTTACCTGGCTTCTTAAAAGAAAGAGGGGGCAAATATTGCCGCTGTACTTCGGAGATGATGTTACAGATATAGATGCCTTTCGTGCAATTAAAGGCAAGGGCATATCTGTATTTGTAGGAAATTCAAGAAAAAGTGTCAATGCGGATTATTTTTTGAGGGATCCCAAAGAGGTAGAGAAGTTTATAAAAAGATTGGTAGAACTGTAAATTTATTGATTTCTTTCTAGTTTTGTAATATTATAGTGCCAATATGTTAGGACAGAAAAAACAGGATAAAGAGAAGACATTTAGATTTTACACAAGGCTCAATCTGAGAGTCTTGACAGGTCTCAAGGCATCAAATATAGAAGAGCTTCTGGCGCTTATTAAAGAGGTGCCGGGTTCCTCGATCTATTACCATACCCATCATTTCCTCCAGCAGCATATGTATATTTCCCCGGAGCCGCCCAATGATTTTTCTTACTGGATAGCAACTGCTTTAAATGAGGATGTGCTGGGAGAAAAAATCGCAAGTATTGATACTATCCGGTATCCGACTATACGCACCCTTAGAAACGAGATCATAAGGATTATGGAAGGTTATATAAATGATAACCCGCGTGTGAAATTAAGATTTGCTTCTCCTAATAAAGTCTTCCATTTTATAAAAAGTGCGAGTTTTATCTTGCCTACTCCTTACGTTGCACTGGATTTAAAAGACTTCGTGGCAATACTTAAACAGGTGACGATCGATTCAATCTATTTTCATATGTTTGAGGCAAGATTGAGGCTTGATAAAGAGACAAATGATTTTTCTTATTGGCTTGAGACATCTTTATTGGAAGGTGAACTCGCTGAGAGAATAAAGGCCTTGGACCCATATACATATACAATGGAAAGTTTGAGAAGAAAGCTTATAGAGATAGTGGGA
>JAHJHC010000099.1 GCA_018824145.1 Candidatus Omnitrophota bacterium
GAAAGACTATGATACTTTTAAGGTTCCGGACGATTCCCTTGATATTGAGGGAGAAATTACAGACGACTGGAACTACGGTATCAGCCTTACGATGAACGAACAGGATAATGGGAGCAATCTAAGGGATATATGGATGCAATGGACAGGTTTACCGTATGCTGCAATAACAGCCGGTCAGTTCAATGTTCCATTCAGGGAAGGGGTGGATACAATAGAAGAAGTAGAAGTAGTTGATTCCATAACACCTGAAAGAGATATTGGTGTGGCAATTAGCGGAGATATCCTGGATGAGAAAATTACTTATGCTTTAGGTGTATTTAATGGGAACGGCATCAATACCTCGGATGATAATGACCAGAAGGACATTATAGGAAGAGTAGTTGTCTCTCCCTTTAAAGGCAGTAATGGGGTATTGGAGGGATTGAGCATGGGTGTATCAGTTCAGGGAGGACGTCAGCCTAATGAAACTTCTGAAGGAATTACTTATGGCGGAGACAGAACAAGAATCGGCGGCTTGCTCAAATATGAAGGGAATATAGCCAATAGAGGATTTAAACTTCAGGGTGAATATATTCAGCAGAAAAGAGATAGGGATGACCAGAAAGCTGATATCAGTTCTAATGGATGGTACGCGCAAGCAACATATGAACTCAGTCCAAAGTGGTGGTCTGTTTACCAGTATGGAGTGTACAATCCAAACGGAAAGTCTTCAAATGATATAAGAAGAACAAGT
Source organism: Candidatus Omnitrophota bacterium (assembly GCA_018824145.1). Lineage (GTDB taxonomy): Bacteria > Omnitrophota > Gorgyraeia > Gorgyraeales > Gorgyraeaceae > JAHJHC01. Next base: position 734 of record JAHJHC010000099.1, read on the forward strand.
ACAGTGGGCATCAAGTACACTTTCAATGAGTATACGAGTATACAGATGGACTATAGAACGTTAGAATATCCTAATTCTAAGAATGGCCAAGAACTTCTAACTGAACTTACATTGGAATTTTAATGCTATAGCCATTCTAGGTACGTGTGCACATATTGCCACAGTGCAGGAGAACAAAAGCATTCTGCGCTGTGGCATTAAATTGGGTTTTTTCTGTTTCTTGCTATGTGGCTACTTTGTTGTGTAAGTGACATTATATTTCCACTCTTGTTTGTGAAAGACAGAAAAGTCTAACCCCAGTAAAGACACCCTGTTCCTACACATTTCCGCCAGAAAACCAGAAAACTCTTGACAAGATATTTTTAAAGGTATATATTGATAATGAAAATCGTTTTCAATAAGGAGTGACATTTTATGCCGATGTCTCGTGGCTTTGGCCCAATGTGGTGGCATGGGAGATTTAGAGGGTGTGGTTATAGGGTAACTGTACCAAGAGAAGCTATACTTGATATGCTTTCTAAATCTGATAAGCATTTAAGCGCAGAAGATATATATATGAAAGTTCATACTCGTTATCCTGCTATAGGATTGACAACAATTTACAGAACTTTGGATATTTTAGCTAATATGGGTTTAATATTTAAATTTGATTTTGGAGATGGCAGGGCAAGATATGAACTAGTAGAAGGGCCTAAAGGGAAAATGCACCATCATCATTTGATATGTACAAGTTGCAATAGAATTATTGATTATACAGACTTCATAGATGATGAAGTAGAACTTCTTAAGCGAACCGAAAAAGGGCTTTTGAAAAAATATAATTTTAAAATAACAAATCATCTTATTCAGTTTTATGGGTTATGTGAAAAATGTCAAAAGAAGGGAGGTGATTAAAATGCCAGGTGGAGACGGAACAGGTCCAGGAGGAATGGGTCCAATGACAGGCAGAGCAGCAGGTTACTGCGCTGGTTACTCAGTGCCAGGTTATATGAATCCAATCGCAGGAAGAGGCCGCTTCGGTTATGGCCTTGGCTTGGGTGGAGGTCGTGGTTTCGGTAGAGGTCGCGGCTTGGGACGAGGTTTTGGCTGGCGGGGAGCCGCCTATGGTGCTCCTTACGTTGCTCCCAATTATCCAGCTGCTTATGGTGGAGGCTATCCATATGCTCAGGAGATTACTCCTCAACAGGAAACAGATATGTTGAAAGAGCAGTCTAAAGCCATAGGAGAAGAACTGGAGGCCATTAATAAGCGGATCAGCGAGTTGGAATCAGCAGCTAAAGAGAAGAAGTAACAACATAAAAGAAGTAAGTGGGGGTAGATAATGTCTATCCCTGCTTTCTTCAAATTAGAGGTAAACAAAAAAAGGTATGTTATGCCTACTTAGGGAACTAGACAGATTTGGCGAAAAATGGGGCATAAGCGTAAGTCTATAAGTAAGA
>JAHJHC010000100.1 GCA_018824145.1 Candidatus Omnitrophota bacterium
CGCGAGGCCGGAAACAATATCTTGAATATTGATCATTTATCTAAGTCGCTTGATGGACAGGTTTTGTTTAAGAATTTTACCATTACTGTTGAGAAAGGCGATAAAATAGCTTTTGTCGGGCCCAATAATATTGCTAAGACGACTCTGTTTCAGGTGTTGGTTGGAGAGATACAGCCTGATGGCGGTAATTTTAAATGGGGCGCCTCAACTAGCCAGGCTTATTATCCTAAGGATAACTCTAAATATTTTGATGTAGACTGCAATCTTATCTATTGGCTTCGTCAGTATTCGGATAATACTTACGAGGTTTTTGTACGCGGATATTTAGGACGTATGCTTTTTTCCGGCGATGAATCTTTTAAACAGGTCAGAGTTTTATCCGGTGGCGAGCGGGTCAGGTGCATGCTATCTCGCATGATGCTAGCCCAGCCTAATACGCTAATCATGGATCATCCGACCAATCATTTAGACTTAGAATCAATCGAGTCCTTAAATAAGGGCTTGGAGAAGTTTGGCGGAACTATTTTATTTACTTCGCATGACCATCAGCTGATTCAAACTGTGGCTAACCGCATTATTGAGATTACGTCCAGGGGTTTTATAGATCGCCCCAACATAACACTTGACGAATATTTATCCGATGAAAATATTAAAAAGCAACTTCATCTATTATATTCTTGAAATCTCATCATTTAAAATGATAATATGAAATAAAGGCATCTGATGATCGATAATAAACACAAAGACCCTCTTCACGGTGTTACCCTTGAAATGATCCTCACGCATCTGGTTGAAGAATACGGGTGGAAAGAGATGTCCCGAAGAATCAGGATAAACTGCTTCGCAAAAAATCCCAGCCTCAAGTCCAGTCTGGTATTCCTGAGACGGACCCCGTGGGCCAGAAAAAAAGTGGAATGCCTGTACATAACGGGAATAGGGAAATAGAGAAAGATTGCCTTGGAAAATAAAGATGTGACACCGGTGCTTAAAATGAACGGGAATTCAGCAAATATTTATTTATGCAAAATTCCGATAATATCCTTATAACAGGCATAACATCCATTCACGGATGGCCTATCTTCTCTGCGTTTAGAAAAAAATACGGAGAACGTGTATATGGTATCGGACCCGACATTAAGTCCAATTTTTTCAAAAATGACAAAAAAGTATTTTTTTGCACCATGGATAAGTTTTCTAAGGTGGGAGAGATATTTGATAAGGTCAAGCCTGAAGCGGTCGTGCACGCGGGAGGGGTCTGTGATCTCGACAGGTGCGAAAACTCTCCTGATTTTGCTTATCAAACGAATGTTTTAGGCACCCGCAATATAGTCAACTTGTCAAAAGATAGCTATTTATTATACATTAGCACAGATCTGGTCTTTTCGGGAAATGACCCCATTGATTGCTGTTATTCGGAGTTGTCGGCGTGCGATCCTGTCAGCGTGATCGGCAGAACCTTTGTAGAAGCAGAGAACGAGATACTGCAACACGAGATGAGTGGAATAATACGCCTTGGGCTGCCGATAGGACCCTCGATTTCAGGGACGAAAGGACCTATAGATTTTATTGCAAAAAGACTCAGTAGAAATAAAAAAATGACGCTTTTCCACGATGAAATAAGATCACTAATCACAACAACAGATGTGGCTAAGGCGGTTATTCATTTTTTTGATAAAAAAGGAGAAGGTATATTCCATTGTGGCGGGTCACAAGAATATAGCCTATATGATATTGGGGCATATCTTGTCAAAGAGCGCGAATATCAAGAGGAGTTCTTAATTCGTTCTTCCCGTTTTGACGAGAAGAACGGTCCGCCGCGTATCGGCAAGGTAGTGCTTGATTCCACGAAATTCTATGAATTTACAGGATTTGCGCCTTCAAATGCCCTGAAATAAAAAGAATATTGGAGTAAAATTGAACCATGAGTGCCGATATAGAGAAAAACCTTGGTGAGCAGCCGATCTCGAGGATTATGGTGGCAAACGGACTTAAGCCACATGATCTTGCTGTCCATTCAGATGAGCAGCTTACGCATAAAATGGTCACCCGGGCCATGAAGGGCAGGCGGCTAACCCCGCATGTGCAATTAAAGGTCCGCAACGCCTTAAATAATGTGGTTGGAAAAAACTATTCGTTGAAAGACCTCTTCACATATTGAAATAAGTTATTCTAACCTGGTTAGACTTGGAAAACTAGTGACACATCCCCAATTCCGCCAACTGTGTAACAAGCCTACATAACAATTCTTTGTCATCCCAAAATGATAATGTCCTATTATACCAAAGTAGTGCGTCTTTGTGCGTCTTGTGCGTCTTGTGCGTCTTGTTGCGTCTTGTACCGTATTGTTGCGTCTTGTACCGTATTGGAAATCCCTCACCAATCTGTCCCAGAATCACGCTTCAAAGTGTCCCTGTGCGTCTTGGTGCGTCTTGTGCGTCTTGTACCGTATTGGAAATCCCTCACCAATCTGTCCCAGAATCACGCTTCAAAGTGTCCCTGACCCCATCAAGCATGTTAGGTTCTAAGGAAAGACATCTTTCCTTATAGCTATTCCACTTATAATCCGCGATATTCTCTACCATCCTAGCCCTTACAGGATTTGATTCAATATAGTTAGCACAGTGTATTAAGTATTGATCTTTGAGGATGGGTTTGGAGATAAATCTTCCTTGCCACAGGTGGCCTGAGGTCCTATAGGTCTGGTTGAAATATGCGGAGTATCCTCTATTTAGCCATTGCATGAATTTAGACAGGCTGGAGGAAAACGGTGTTTCAACTAAAAGGTGAGCGTGATTTGGCATGAGACAGTAGGGATAGAGGAGGATATGGTATTTGTGCTTAGCCTTTTTAAGGATCCCGAGGTAGATGGTATAGTCCTTTTCGCTCATGAAAACAGTTTGTCTTTGATTCCCCCTTGTGATAATATGATAACAAGGGTAATCCATAAAGGTCCTGGCTAGTCTAGGCATAACATTACCTCCTACTATTTATATAGACACATCAGAAGGCGATTTTCTTTCAATAATTTTAGTAGGCGGGGACAGCTTGAAGTTTAGAGTTGGGACACTTTGATAGGGGAAAGCCAAAACGGTACAAGATAACCAAGATAACCTATTTGCACGGGTAGGAAAAAAAAGGAGGAATATCCATGGGCGATAAAGGTAAGAAAGATAAGAATAAACACAACAAACAAGTAAATAAAGCAAAAAACGAAAAAAACGAAGCAAACAGGAAAAAACAGGAAAAAACACACTAGTAGAAAAAAGGGACAGTTTGAAGATTACCATAAGACACATTGATAGCTAAGTTTCAAAACGGTACAAGAACTTCAAGAACTTAAAGAACTTAAGAACTTCAATACCTGCACCCCACAAGACAAGATAGGGGAAAAGATTTAGGGCTTTGATGGAGCAGTGGTTAAAGTAAGGTGGAGAGAGTAAGCGAGGGCAGTGGTTGTTAAAAAAGTAGCTTGGAGAGGGATAGGCGAGAAGGTGACGCCTTGACAAATCTACTCCCAGCGTGTAAACTATAAATACAATAGAATATTGGTCCCGTGTTTGAAGGGGGAACCCGGACGTTAAAAAAAGTAAAACCTTCGTGGGCTCAAAGTCTACGAGGGTTTTTGTATTTTAAGGACCCAAGTCGTACGTTAAGAAGGGGGAACTGCGACTATAAAATAATTAAAACCTTCTTTGTTAATTCGCCAATATAACAAAGGAGGTTTATATGGTAGTTTTAAAATTTATGCGGTTTGTATTAATAATCCTTGCATTCCTCGTTACATTCTTTCCAGTCTATATCAATATTTCTGCGTTTGCCACAGAGATTCAGGCAAACGACTTGGAACATCTCAAACCTTACGATATATCTTTTTTGATCAGAGCTGACTTAAATAATGATGCAAAAGAAGAAAAGGTTACCATCTTTCGCCAATGGGACGGCGAGGGCTGGTGGTCAGATGACCAGTGGTATATTATCTGTATCTTCGATGAGAATGGCGATATTTTGTATAAAAAGGATGTTTCTTACTTCCAGGAAGTGGGAAGCTTTGCTGTGAAAGACAGGGATGGGGACGGCCTGAAAGAAGTGATTGTATCGCTTGAACAGGCACAATGCTGGGATGCCAAGACCCAGATCTACGGGTGGAAAGAAGATTCTTATAATAAAATATAAAATCGGGACAAAAAGTGAGAAAAAAAATGACACAAGAATAGGAGACCATCATGTCCAAAGGCGGTTGGGTAGTAAAACTCACTAATACTGAAACAATAAGATGCCACACTATAAGTTTTGATTACGATGCATGGGAGTATACAGTAAATAATGGGGAGAGGAAAAGATTCCCTGATGGGATTTCGACTATAACAATAGAGGTTGGAGAGGATTAATTTCATAATTAATAGCCATGAAACACCTATTCCTTAAACTATCACTCCTAATCTTCCTCATTACCCCGCTCTCAAGCTATGCTGCCCTCCAATACCACGACGCCAAAGTAGCAGATATCTCAGACCGCAGCTACGAACCCGCAGTCATCGAACTATTGGACAATGCCAAAGAATCCATCCTCATCTCAATGTATGTCATAAGCCCCTTGACCGAGCCCATAAACCTGCTCCTAAATGACCTGGCTGAGGCATTAGAGCGTGGAGTCAAGGTGGAGATATACCTAAACACCCGTTTTGAGACAGACGACCATTCTAAACTAACCATGGATTTCAAAGGCCTCGAACAAAAAGGCGCCAGGATATACCTGGCTTCGCCTCACTACCGCCTTCACGATAAACTCATTATTGTTGATGGGATGTTTGTTGTAGAAGGGAGCGCCAATTGGAGCGTATCAGCTTTAAAAGCAAACTACGAATCAGCCACTATCATTGATTCCCCGGATCTTGCCCAGGAAAAAACAATCCGTATAAGAAACTTCCTACTTGCTGGCATGGAAGGGGAAAGAGGGGATACTGAGAGAATTGACCGGCCAAAAATAAAGACAGAACTACCTGATACAATCGAGATCCCTTATGTCTTACTGGAGGAAAAGAAATATTTCCCTACCATGCGGAAATGGGGAGATAACCGCAGTATAAGTGCATATCTTCTACTTATAAGAGAATCAGCACGAATAGGCAAAAATGAGTTTTTTCTCGATCTAGAGGATTTTGCCGCAGAGCTACAGATGCCTAAGGACTGGTCAGACACAGCCAAGCGCAGACAGGTCATAAAAACCCTAAAGAAACTAAGCACTAAGTATGAGCTGATTACAGCAACATTCACACACGGAAAAGACGCCTATATCAAACTCACAGAGCTCCCAGGAGATACATTTACCCTTAAATCCAGCATCTTAGCCCCGGATTTCCTAGCCAAAACAACCCCCACAGCAAAAACCGTTTTACTAATAGATGTTTTATTAAAAGATGAGGGCCTCTCCAGAGAAGATTTTTCAAAAGAAGCCCTACAAAAACGCTTCTCCACCACCCCCAAGCAGTTCAGGAAGGGGATGAAGGAGCTTGAGTCAATAGAGGTAGAATAGTAGTTTGTCATTCCCACATCTTCCTTGTGTCATTCCCGTGAAAACGGGAATCCATTATTTCTTTTTGTTTTTAAGCTTCAGTTAGTGTGGGTTTTTACTTTATTGTGTGGTTTTTGTCTTGTTTTTTGTTTCAGGCCTCACACTGTAGGGCAGGTTAAAACCTGCCCTACAGTGTGAGGCGGATAAAAGATTTAGGGATTCGATGTAGCAATGGCTTAGATTAGGTGAAGAGAATAGACAAGGGCAGAGGTTATTAAAAGAGTGCTTTGGAGAAGGTTTGGCGAGGAGGAAACTTTCCTAAAAAAACCTTCCCAATGGGCCATATATATGGTATAATTATACTAAACATATAATCCAACCAATATAGCCTTATAGGCGTAAGGAAAGGCTATTTTTTTACCCGCGTTATGATGATGTTTAAAAAAGCTTATAACTTGAAGATTCTATCAGTAATACTAAGTATAGTATTATTATGTAATACCACGCTATATTCCTACCCTTACTCAAAAGACGCCTTGAGAGTTCCTGTGGGACAACGCGATACCATGAAACGCCTAGTGGCAGCAATGAAGACTCCAAGTCTACGTGAAGATGCGCCTTCGGCAGAGCAACTGCAACAATTAGTAGAGAGTGCCCAACTTGGTAAGGCTAAGGAACACGCAGTGATTATTGGTGAAGATGCTGGACTCAATAGGCAATTACAAGAGAGCTTTGAATCTTCTAAACTCGGTGTTATCCCAAATGATATTAATCCCAATCGGATTCGCTTAGCTATTGTTGAAGATGATAAACATCTCGGGATTCCCCTTCTAGGTTCATCAAATGAGGATGCTATTGCGAATCAGGTTCCAGTATTAAGTGTGAAAGAAGATGATGGCTCACTGACTATATATGTCACGAGAAAGTTTTGGTTAGCCAGAGGACGCACTGCTTATATAACCGATGAAATCTGGAGACGTTATGCATTTGCTGAATTTGTCTATCATGAGTGGAATGAAAAAATTGAAGGAAATCCGCACCATGCAGTTGCACAAGGTTCATATTTATTTAGAGATAATCTTCAAAATCTAAGCCCTATTCATACAATTGTCCTTGAGGCATTAGAGCAAAGCGAGGAAGTTGAAGACAAGGAGCTTCTAACGAGACTCTTGGCTGAAGAACGAACCCCTTCAGATGAACACAGTAGGACGTATGAAAAGCTTTTTAGAGCAAGGTTGAATCAGGTTGCAGCAACAGCTGCCTTGAAACGAGTTGATCTATCGACTCTGTTAGAAGTTAAGAAGATGCCCACGTTTAATCGTCCAGAAATTGCACAGTTAGTTAATTTCCTTGAGACAGGAGACAATCCTCCGCCGATGGCATCGTTGGATGGTTACAATCGTGGATATAATAATTTGTATGTTCTTGATGGAGAACAGATTACATGCCATATTCATAAATCCGAGCCTACTACGAAACGAGAAGCTGTGACCTTTGAAGATGGCAGCCGTGGAGTAAGATACTGGGTAATTGAAGAAGGGACTGGAATAATGTTCCCATTTGTAAGTTATGTTTTATATCGTGATGGGAGATTTTTGACTCCTAAAGAGGTACGAGAGAGTCGAAGACGATTCGATATGCCCAAAGAGATACCTTTCGCTGTGAAAGGATTTTCTGGTCCTGTAGCCATGAGAAACTATCAGTTGATATATTGGATAATGACAGGAAAATCAAGGCCTAAAGATGAGGTTGTGGCACTAGATAGTAAAAGCTGTAGAGCTTTTCCTAAACTTAAAGGCAGGAAACTAAACTTATATTTACATGTAGCACTTGCGAATATGAACGTATATGAAGAACTAGTTGAATTAAGAGATGAAAACACTCAAGTGCGCCGCGCGATACATTACTGGGTAGTAGACGAAGACAATAACCCCTTATTTTTATTTAAAGAATTTTGCTTTTATAAGGATGAGAGGGCATTAGATGCAGGAGAGATTGAAGATAGTATGCGTCTTTATGGCAGGGCTGATTCAGAAAGAATACCTAGTGTATCTACACTTGAGAGGTGTCATTTCATCTATTTTTTGTTGACAGGAGAGAATCCGCCAGCCATGGTTCCTGTAGATAAATTTTATAACGGAGCTGATTATTTATATCGTTTAGAAAAGAAAAATGTTAAGTGTACAATTCATAAATCCGAGCCTACTACGAAACGAGAAGCCGTGACCTTTAAAGATGGCAGCCGTGGAGTAAGATACTGGGTAATTGAAGAAGGGACTGGGACAATGTACCCATTTGTAAGTTATGTTCTATACCGTGATGAAAGATTTTTGACTCCTAAGGAGGTACTAGAGAGTCGAAGACGATATGATATGCCCGGAGAGATACCTTTCGCTGTGAAAGGATTTTCTGGTCCTGTAGCCATGAGAAACCATCAGTTGATATATTGGATAATGACAGGAAAGTCAAGGCCTAAAGATGAGGTTGTGGCACTAGATAGTAAAGGCTGTAGAGCTTTTCCTAAACTTAACGGCAGGAAATTAGACTTATATTTTCATGTAGCACTTGCGAATATGGACGTATATGAAGAACTGGTTGAATTAGGAGGTGAAACCACCGGTCAAGTGCGCCGCGCGATACGTTACTGGGTAGTAGACGAAGACAATAACCCCTTATTTTTATTTAAAGAATTTTGCTTTTATGAGGATGAGAGGGCATTAGATGCAGGAGAGATTAAAGATAGTATGCGTCTTTATGGCAGGGCTGATTTAGAAGGAATCCCACTTACAAGTCAGCTCAATTCTTATCATCTTATATATTTTCTATTAACTGGAAATGCACAGACTGAGCAGGTGATTGAGTTAGATAGCCATTGTAGTGATCATTTGTATCTTACAGAAACCGCTGGGGTTAGGCTCTGGGTTTCTGCGCATGAAAGTCGTGTCTTACGCGTAATGAGATCTTGGAGCGAAGATGGTTCAGAGAAACGCGGTGTAGAATATTGGGCTCTTTCTGCTAGTGGAGAAAGAGATAATCTTATCGTTAGTTATACCTTATGGGATTCAGGTAGATTTCTTGATTCTGATGAAGTCATGGAGACACAACGCATTCTTGGCTTTCCTGAAGATAGTTCCGCACCTCGACCAAGAAGAAAATGGCGCTTGGAATTAACACGGTTTTTAGCTCATGGAGGTACATTACCAGCGCGGCAACTTGTTAGAGTGGGCGCTGGAGGTAGAGTTTATTTATACACAATAGGAGATGAGCGGGTAACAGTTACTGTGAGCAAGACACTTGCTGGGAGCCGCGTAGAAATGGAGTCAGTAGAATTTGATGCAGAAGAAGGCGTAAGAGGTGTACGGTTTTGGGTAGGAGAGACAGGCAGACGATTGCCTATAGTAAGTTATGTCTTATTCCGCGACGGTAAATTTATTAAACCGCAGCGTTTTCCTTACCTCGGCAGAAAAAGGTCTTGGGTGCTTGATATTTTGAAAGAAGTATCGCACAACGTTGGACCTAATGCTACTTATAAGGAGATTCTTGACGTACTTGATGAGTTAACTTTAGGGGTAGAAGAGTGGAGATACGCCTTGACACGATTAACCTTTGGCAGAGAGTTTTCTCTCGATGAACCTTTTGATGATGATGGAAGGACTCTGTTAAACATAGTTGCAGACGAAAGAGCAGTAGATCCAGAAGCTTTAGTTTTAGCTCGAGAAGCAAGGCCTCCGTTTGAAGACTGGCTAACAGAACATGAGATGAGGATATTTATTCATATGTTAGGGTTTGAAGAAGATTTTTCACGCTTACCAGTAGAAGTAATTTATAGAAAAATAGCCCGTAAATATGGAATATCCCTCCAGGATATCCATATAGTGCGTTCCAAGTGTCAGGTTTTACTTAGCTTCTGGAATGGTGAAGGCATGAGAATGGTGAAGGAGGAAGGTGTGCAGATGACAGTGTTGCGATGTCTGCCTGTAGTTTTTCGAGGTCTAAAAGAAGATGGTGTACGGCTACGAATGGAAGCAGATGCACTTCTTAATCGAGTAAGGTTATTGTCAGGAAAAGGTTGGGTGAATAAGTCAGCTATAGATATGGCAGCAATTCATTCGACTGAGGAGACTATTAGACGCGCTAATTCTGTAACATCAGCTGCTAGTGGAGAAAGAGATTTACCTTTTGCTATAGATGCTACTAGAACCATAGAACGTCACCCAGAATTACTATTAGCTTCTAATATGTGCCTGGCTACACACATAGAGGAACATTATCCTGTATTAGCACATCAACTTTTGGATGAACAGATTAGGTGGGAGGAACCTATAGCAAGAAAAGGAAGCATTCCAATTGGCGGAGATAAGTATTTAAACATCGGAGATAGAAACCTTGAAATTGTAAAAGGCAGACAGCATAATAGAGAATTGATTATTGTTTTAGATATTGATACAGGAGGAGTTGGTTCACTTTTAGTTGTAAATGGACAAATCGATGAAATGGCAAGTCAGCAGTTAATTAGTGATTTAGAAGCAACAGCTAAAGGTAGAGATAATGGTCCTTACAGTTTGACTGTGAGACCTATAGAAATTGACAGAAGGCGAGCAATTATGCCGATATCTATGAGGAGCCGAACTGTAAGGTTTAACTCACCTAAGCACATGACAAATGTCAATATAGCTGTTGCTCCTAATGCCATTGATACAGTCGTAGTTCACGGTAAGAGGAGGGCTAACTGTGATATATTGTTTGTCAATCGCTGGTCAACAGAAGCAGGGGTATTTTCTATATCAAAGACACGATGGTTAGGCAATTCAGAACCTGAAGAGTGGACATCACCAGCTTTAAGTTCATTAGGTTCAGCTAGCGATTTGAATCCAGTCCATTGGCTTGCAGGCACTCCTATCACTCAATGGTGGGTTGAATATTCATATCCTAGTACTGGAGTGAGTGTTGTAGGTGGTTTTAAGCTTATATTAGGAGATTATAATAAGGATCGTATGCGTATATTTAAAGATTGGACAGGTCGTCATATTGTGCTTTATCGTACAGACACACAGGCGACATATTTATTTACTTTAACAGAAGAAGGATACAGGCATGAAACTGATGGTATATTATCTCCAACTCCAGGTACTATGGTGATTCCTTTGGTTGAGATGGCGCGCTCAGAAGACTATCCTGTATTGACAGCATTTTTTTCTGATGTAGAAGAGAGTTTATTGCTTGCTCCTGACAATATTGCATTTGGTAATGGTTGGGTATTGCGACGCAATGAACTGCCTTTTGAAGTGATAGAGATGGTACGTGTTTGTAACGATATTATAAGTGTTACACTTGCATCTAATGGAGGAGAGTTAGTAATCAAAGGTAAACCAACAGGTTTTTATATTGGGGAAGAATGGTATCCTCGTGATAAACCAGGCGTAGTATCTGCTGAGGAATTACTGGTAGATAGTCCATCGCTTCAGAGATTAGTCAGCGAGAGGTTTGAAGAACACTCTTATTATAGGTTGGTAGGGTCATTGGATTTAGAAGCCTTACTTGTTGCAAGTAAGTGGCTGGGTGAGGACCGTGACGGTATTGAGACAGCACGTTCTGAATTCAGGGAAGCATTGGATGCCAAAGATAGTTTACAAATCGCTTTAACAGCACATAGGATTTTAAACTTAATAGCACCAGGATATAGAATAAGGGTACCAAATAGATCAGGACATATTTGGTTATCCGGATATCAGATTATTGTTGGATCTGGGACAGTAATTTTTGAAGCAGAAGATGGCAAGTTGTGGCTTGTACGGCTTGATCGATATATCAATGTAGAGACTTTAGCGGACGCTGGAGTAACGCATCTGATTGCTCAGTATCGCATGAAATATTCACAGGACAGAAAAACATTTATTACTTCAGAGACTCCTATTGAACTACCAGACCGCGAACACTTAGCATTAAGTATTTATGATACAGCTACTGAGCGTTCTAGCGATGGAGAATTATTAAGGCCTCAATTCTATAACGTGTTTGTTGAAAGACGTACTGGGAAAGATATTATATACGATGAGAACAAAGTATGTATTGGTGCCCAACAATCAATAAATCCCTCTGGTTTAAATATATTGGAACAAAGGGTAATAGGAGGCAGGATTGATGGAGTAACAGTAGCTGTTGGCAATAGAAAGATTGATATTCGTGGTGAAGAAGATCGAATTGTAATAGAGCGATTTGATGAGAGCGGGAAATTGATTTACCATAGAGCACATAAATGGCCTCAACTTCGTACAAATTACCTTAATGCATTGGCATATAAAGATGATGCAGTGTTCTGGCTCCTTTATAGCGAGACGCCAAATCAGTTTAGCAAAGGACACTATAATAATTTACCCCCGCCTTCCTATATTGCTGACGCAGTTGGTAGGCTTATAGGACAACATCCACAGTTTGAGAATGAATTATTGATGGGTGTCCAGGAGCATTTAAGAGAGGTTTTGGAGAGAGGAGGTTCTTTAGTAGAGGCGCAACGTCGTGCTTTACAAGTTTTAGATGTTTTATGGCCCAACACAATGAGACTTAACTTATATGATACAGGGGCCTTTGCCTTGAATAGAATGGATTGGGTTTTCGGAAAATTTTATCTATCAGAGCCAGCTTACGTTATACCCTTCGTTCTTGCTGATGGTTGGTCGATTAGGTTGTGGCGCCTTGCAAATGGAGATATTTGTGATATCCCTTACGACCCATTATCTAACAGTTACTGGTTAGGTGGTATACCAGAGGAAATCAAAGGAGATGATCCTCGTCGTATACCAGTAGTTACAGATAGCACTAGTCCAGAGAGTCGTGTATGGCTTGCACACAAAGCTCGTATAACTGATGGAGAAGGACACTTCTTAGATGAGGCCCTTTTTAGATTATTACGCAGAGACGATTTCATAGATAAAAAAGTAGGACGGGCATTAAGAGCTGGGTTGACCGCAGATGACCCTAGTGCTGTAAGGTCGAGGAAGCGGCCTACATATCTTCTGTTTGACGAAGACGATGCAAATAGGTTGAAATGTAGTCATAGTATTAAGGTTGGTTTAAGCAGGGTAGGCGTTGTATTTACTAACTCTGCAGGTAATGACATAGAAATTTTTATTGTGCCAGAAGGAGCAGTTGTTGCAGGTGAATTAATCAAGAGGTCACATTGGACTTCTCTAGATCCGCGCCATCCTGGAATCATTAAAAATTGCCATCTACGTGCAGTTATGAATCAGAGCGCTGCCCTATGGACCTGGCTTAATGAATATGGAGAAGGTTATTTTAATATCGACGGTATAATGGTAGGATTAGAAATTACAAGCATCCGTGAAGTACAAAAAGCAGCTTTGTCTGCGTTGTTCAAGGATGGCCAACTCACATCAACAGGAAGATTAATAGCAGATCATGGAAAGATCGAGGAGATGATATTTAGAAAAGTTACAACATTGTTAAGCATTTTACGTGACGAAACTGACGATTTAGATTTTTCACAGCATATTGATATGGTTTTGCACCTGTTAGAAAAAGAAGCCACTATTTCTACACCATCTCTTGTTAACACAGCATTATTTGATGGTGATACAGTGCTTGCTAACCCAGATGGATTTAAAGAGCAATGCGCCCTTTTAAAAGAAATAGACCCTCATACAATAGCAATAGTAACTGCAAGACCTGAGACAGATATAGAAGAGTTAAAAAGAATTATGGAAAGATTTGGTTTAAAAATAGGGATTGATGCACATATTTTGTCTTTAAGAGGATATAGCTTGGCACAGTACGAGACTCTTTTAGATGACAAACCAGAAGGTGGTAAAACAATCTTTGAATTATACGGAGATTTTAAAGTAATTAGAGGTAATAGAATACCGAAAGATATGAGTTCTTTGAGAGAAGCAATTAGTCGCGTATAAAACCATTTAATTTCCCCAGCCATTTTCCCTTTTTAAGATTATTCTGGATATATTTGCAGATTTTGTTTAGATTTCGTTACGTATGATGTGTTCGTACTAATTTGTTTGCCAGATAGGAATTTTTCTATCTCTAGCTCCAGCACCTTCCCTCTCCCTGTGCAAAAATAGGGGGTATTTTTTTAAGGTCTGCTGGTGCAAAAATGAGTTTTTTCTCGATCTAGAGGATTTTGCCGCAGAGCTACAGATGCCTAAGGACTGGTCAGACACAGCCAAGCGCAGACAGGTCATAAAAACCCTAAAGAAACTAAGCAATAAGTATGAGCTGATTACAGCAACATTCACACACGGAAAAGACGCCTATATCAAACTCACCGAGCTCCCAGGAGATACATTTACCATTAAATCCAGCATCTTTGCCCCGGATTTCCTAGCCAAAACATCCCCCACAGCAAAAACCGTTTTACTAATAGATGTTTTATTGAAAGATGAGGGCCTCTCCAGAGAAGATTTTTCAAAAGAATCCCTACAAAAACGCTTCTCTACCACCCCCAAGCAGTTCAGGAAGGGGCTCAAGGAGCTTGAGTCAATAGAGGTAGAATAGTAGTATAATATATATTATTAGAGGGATTTTTGTTCTTAGGCCCTACTCTGTGTTTTTTGACCTTAGTTTGTGTTTCTTCTGGGGTTGTGTGGGGTGTTTGTTTTACTTTTTGCTGGGGTTCTGATTTTATTTTTTTGTTTATGGCCACACACTGTAAGGCAGGTTTTAACCTGCCCTACAGTGTGTGGCGGTTGAAAGCTTTAGGGATTCGATGGAACAATGGCTTTAGTAAGGTGGAAAGAGTAGATGAGGGCAGAGGTTGTTAAAAAAGTAGTTTGAAGAGCGATTGGCGAGAAGGTTACGCCTTGACAAATCTACTCCTAGCGTGTAAACTATAAATACAATCAAATATTGGTCCCGTGTTTGAAGGGGGAACCCGGACATTAAAAAAAGTAAAACCTTCGTAGGCTCAAAGTCTATGAGGGTTTTTGTATTTTAAGAACCCTAGTCGTACGTTCGAAGGGGTTCACTGCGACTATAAACAATTAAAACCTTCTTTACATAACCGTAAAGGAGGTTTTTATGTTTTTAGCAAGACTCTTCAGAATCACCCTAATACTAATCATATTTATAACCACCTATCTACCCATCACAATAAATCCAAAAATATTTGAAAGAAAATCGCCTCAAGATGTGTCTGATATATAGAGAGTAAATTATTGACTATTAACCAAAGGAGGCGTAAAATGACTTTAAACAATGACTTATTTAATTTAAACTCGTTAGGAGTATTACCAGAAATGCCTACTTTAACTAAGCGCAAACCTCAACAGACCCCAAAATCTAGCTATGTTGGATTAGATCCACTACTTGCCAAAATCAATTCCAATCCTTACTTCGAAGATAAAACCAAATCTTTTGTATTATTTAAAGAAGATTCTTTAAAGCTATTATCTTTAATCCCAGAAGAGTCTATTGACATGATATTTGCTGATCCACCGTATTTCCTTTCAAATGGAGGCATCACCTGTCAAGCAGGGAAGATGGTTTCAGTTAATAAGGGTAAATGGGATGCCTCTAATGGCATAGAAGACAATCATCTTTTTAACCTCAGATGGCTCAAAGAATGTCAACGCATCCTTAAAGCTAATGGTACAATATGGGTTTCAGGCACATCTCATATAATCCACTCGATAGGCTTTGCAATGCAAACCCTGCATTATAAAATTTTAAATGATATTGCATGGTTCAAGGTAAATCCTCCGCCAAATTTAAGCTGTAGATACTTTACGCACTCTACGGAAACTATTCTCTGGGCTGCCAAGAGCACGAAGAGTAAGCATTATTTCAATTATCCTTTAATGAGGAAGCTCAATAACAATAAGCAGATGCTTAGCCTTTGGCACATTAAAGCACCTGGTGCAAGCGAAAAAATATACGGAAAACACCCTACACAGAAACCAATACAGCTTCTAGAAAGAATTATCCAGGCAGCCACTATTAAAGGCAATATTGTTGTAGACCCTTTTACAGGCTCAAGCACCACGGGCTTGGAGGCTTATAAATTAGGCAGGAAATATATTGGCATAGATTCGGAGAAAGAGTATCTGGAGTTGAGTATAAAGAGGTTTAAAGATATAAAATAAGGCGGGTTATTTTTGTAGATACCAGAGAGGTTTTAGATCTTCAATATAAGATTTTCTTTTCTTGTTTTCTTTCCCTACATATTTCGCTAGAGAAGGTTGACCATTACAAACACTCATGCAGAGATTATCTATTTCCTTAGGATTATCGATAAATTCCCTTACCCAGCCTTGATAAAATAAAGTTGGTGGGTCGAAATTACTTTCTTTGTTATAACAATATTCCTGCTCCACGATAAATAGCTGATTAAGCACGCCTATTATCGGGAGAGGGTTCAGGTAATGTTCGAATTTTTCCTTGCTTAGGTCTTTTACCTCTTTTACAGGGTCTTTGCCGTAAAAAATATTATCAAAAGCCAACAATAACTTTTCTTTTAAATCTACTCGACTCCTTACCCTGAGGTTTAAATCGATCATAACTCTGAGATGATTCGGGCGAAATTCCCTAGTACCCTCTTTAAGCCATATTTGGAAGTTCTTTTTAACGTCATAATTTTTAAATCTCTTAGAGAGAATGGAAGGACGAAAGAGTTGCACTTCTGTCTTATCATACTTAAAGACAGTTTCTTTAACATCAAAAGGTAGTTTTTTTACAATATTGAGCATAGAGGATTTATCCATAGTCGATCCTATTATATTACCACCCGTTGAGTTTAGCAATAATTTATCTTTCTAGTCCTAAAATGAGCTTGTCTTTACAACTTTGAGCTAGTATTATAAAATTAGAAACACATCCCCAATTCCAATAAGTGTGTAACAAACCTACCCAACATTCCCTTTGACTTCCTTACATATAAGAGCTACCATATATAATATCCTTATCTTTGTAGCAGGTAGAACTAGGATAGCAAAAAGTACCTTCAGGCCATTGCCTAAAGCCTACAAAGTTAGTATAATGAACGCACTAACCACAATGGGGTGGGGAGTGACGAATATGGCTGTATTTATATAATATAAAGCAATCTTGGCATAGTTTGGGTTGTTTTTTGTGGTTTTAGAGTAGGGAAGAGGTTGACAAGAGGCTTATCTATGGAAAATGTTTCTCATAAACTATTAAAGGAGTTAATAAATAAAAAAGAATTGACTCTCTGTCAAATTTTTAAAATTTTACCTAAAAAGTACAATGATCATCGTGATATTTATCCTTTCGCTAGTTTAATAACAGGTGGTTATATTGATTCCGTGATGAGCCACGATGGAAAAGATATTTTCAATGCAAAGAACAAAGAGTTAGCTATTACATTATATACGGCATCGTTTGGAAAAGGAGAATTTGAATATAACGGACAGAAGCTTGTAAATGACGGCGATTTCAATAAGCAGACTTTTTTCTGTACCGCAAAAGCGAATCTTTATCTAGAAGAAAGACGACAGAAAAGGTCCGATAGAATTTGGACATTATTTATTGGTATTGCTATTGGAATAATTGTCGCAATCATAACCTTTTTTCTTACGAAAAAGTTTGGATTAAATTAAGGCTTCAACAAATGATAAGGGAACAGGTTCTCGATTTAAGAATAGATTGATATGAGATAAAAGAACGAGACCTGTCACTTAGGTCCATAAGAAGAGGGGAACCGATGTCTATTTTTCCAATATTTGTAGAGACAAAAAACTATTCTCAAAAGTCACAAAATTGTATCAGGGAAACAGTTAATCATTTGCTTAATCGTACAACAGACGTAACTCACCCAGGTATGCTTCTCGGAAAGATTCAAAGCGGCAAGACGCGGACTTTTATAGGGGTTATCGCATTGGCTTTTGATGAAGGATATGACATTTGTGTAGTTTTTACAAAAGGGACTAAGGCTCTTACTGAACAAACTTATAAGAGGTTACAGGACGAATTGAAAGAATTTATTGATAGTGATACTGTAAAAGTCTATGACATCAAAAATATGCCAGTACGGTTAACCCTTTACATTCGGAGGCAAAAATTAATAATTGTCGTCAAAAAACAAACCCATAACCTCGATAGACTTGTACGTTTCTTTAATGCTTATCCAGATTTAGCCGTAAAGAGAACCTTGTTAATAGATGATGAGGCTGATATTGCCAGTGTAGGATTCCAAAGAGACCGAACCCGACAAGACGGAGTAAGCATGAATGTATTAGCAACTAAGATAAATAATATCCGTTCCGGATTTTCAGAAAATTATGATTTTCTTCAGGTAACTGCAACCCCGTACTCTCTGTATTTACAGCCGCGAGGAGAAATTACACTTAACAATTTTGAATTCGAACCGATTAAGCCAGTTTTTACAACACTTGTTCCAATTTTTAATAGTTATATAGGTGGCAATGAATACTTTGAATCTTCCAAAGATCCAAACACTATTTTTTCTCATCGCCATATACAAGTTCCTGACAATGAAATGTTTATACTTGGAAGGCGAGATCAAAGATATCTTAGTAATATTCTCACTACTCCTAATCTTCAAGTATTTCGACAAGCTGTTGTTAATTATCTTGTTGCAGGAGTAATAAGAATTATTCAAAACAATCAAGAGGGTACGAGGTATAAGTCCAGCTTTGTCATTCATACTTCAACAACCAGAGAAAGGCACCGATGGCAAGTAGATCTTACGGAAGCATTGATTCACAAACTCACTGAACTTGCGGTGGACAATGGATCCCGACTAGAGATAC
>JAHJHC010000101.1 GCA_018824145.1 Candidatus Omnitrophota bacterium
CTACTTGCCCTATCTAATACTTAAAAAGCGGTATAGATATGGCTTGCCTGATAAATTCGGTATTTTATCTAAACGCCTTAAAGATATCTCGTCTAAAGGCAAAATCATATGGATACATGCTGTTAGTGTAGGAGAGATGAAAGTCGCTAGTATTTTGGCGCCTCTTTTAAGAAAGACATTTCCGTCGCACACTATTATATTTTCAAGTGTTACGCATACAGGCAATAAGGTTGCCAGGACAATCGCAACAGGTGAGGAAGATGTTTTTTATCTTCCGTTTGACGTGAGTTTTATAGTGGATAGGGTCGTAAGGATTGTCAGGCCGGAATTATTTTTATCTCTCGAGACAGAGCTTTGGCCGAATCTTATTACTTCTCTTTATAGGTTTAATACAAAGATTATTCTTGTAAGTGGAAGGATTTCAACGAGATCCTATTTTGGATATACAAAGATAAGGTTTATAATTTCAAGCCTTTTGAAAAAATTCTCTCTTATTTTGATGCAGTCGCAAGAGGACGCTGTCAGAATTTTGACCCTAGGTGCGCCTAAGGAAAAGGTCTTTATAACTGGAAATTTAAAGTTTGATTTGCCCATAGTAGAAACTGCCGCAAAAAGACGGGAATTGAGAGAAAGATTGAATATACATGATGAGGAAGTCTTATTGATAGCAGGCAGTACGCATAGAGGGGAAGAAGAAGAGCTTATTGACTGTTTTTCTAGATTGAAAAGCGAGTATAATAATCTGAGGCTTATTATTGCACCGCGCCATATAGAGCGTACCCAGGAAATAGAGCAGCTTTTATCCAGAGCAGGTTTTAGATCCTTAAGATTTTCTAATCTAATTAGTACCAGCATCCAGCCCCGTACCGAATCTTTGATTTCGGTACGGGGCAAGCATCCAGCACCTGGTATCCAGAACATATTTATACTGGATACTATCGGTAATCTTAAGACTGTGTATTCTGCTTCGGATATTGTCTTTGTAGGAGGGAGCCTTGTAAAAAAAGGCGGTCAAAACCCTATTGAGCCGGCCAGTCTTACAAAACCGATAATATTCGGAAAGTTTATGTTTAATTTCCAGGATGTAGTAAGGACTTTTCTTGAAAATAGTGCCGCTATACAGGTAGAAGATAGGGATGAGCTTTATTCTGCTATCAGGTTACTTCTGGATAATCCTAAGGAAAGGAAAAAACTTGGGTTAAATGCCAGAGATGCTGTAAGTAAGAATTCAGGTTCCAGCCAACGTACCATAGATCTTATTTTATCAACTATTTAATTCCTTCTTTGACAAACCTACCTACTATATATTACAATATCTACCTATATATATGATGTATATGGAGGCAAGATGAAAGCCAAAGATGTTATGTCAAAGGATGTTGTTGCTATTTCTCCTTCCGCAGGTATACGTGAAGTGTATGATGTTTTTAAAAAGACACGTTACGGGGGCATACCTGTAGTTGACAAAGACAAGAAGATCCTTGGTATGATTACAAAGGCAGAGCTTTTGTCTGTATTTGTACCTGATTATTTTGACATGTTGGGAGAGAATATTATTTTTATAGATGATTTTGGAGCCTTGGATGAAGAGTTTGAATCTTTGCCTTCTTTTGAGCTTTTTATAGCTGAAGATATTATGATGAAGGGCGGAGTGACAGTTGAGGAGGATGCCTCGCTCCTAAAGGTTGTAGCTATGATGAGAAAATATAATGTCCGCAGAATCCTTGTTGAAAAAGAAGGTATGCTTAAAGGCATAATTACAAGAAGGGATATTTGTAAGGCATTTTTTGAAAAATGATTAGCGCTATAATTGCTTCTATAATAGTCCTGGGTGTGCTTTATTTCATTGTGACTGAAAAAGTGGATAGGCTTATTGCTGTATCTTCCGGTGCACTTTTGATGATTATTATTGGTCAGATATTCGGCTTTTATTCTCAGAAAAAGGCACTGATGTCTATAGATTTCAATACCCTTGGCCTACTTCTGGGTATGATGGTTATAGTTTCAATAATCAAGCGGACAGGTTTTTTTACGTATATTGCTATAAGCCTGGCTAAACTTTCAAGAGGAAAACCATGGATACTTATGGCGCTTTTGGGCATATCTACTGCATTTCTTTCCATGTTAGTGGATAATGTCACGACAGTTGTAATAATAGTGCCTGTTTCAATCTTAGTATGCGATATATTGGGGATTAATCCCTTGCCGATTTTGATGGCAGAGATATTGCTTTCTATTATAGGAGGTGTTGCGACACTGGTCGGAGACCCTCCTAATATATTTATAGGGTCTGCTGGCGGGCTTAGTTTTAATGATTTTTTGGTCAATCTTTTCCCTGTTACTGTTTTGGTCGTATTTTTATCACTCTTTATACTTAAATTCATACATAGGAAAGAACTGCAGGACAAACCCAGGAATTTTCAGGCAGTCTTGAATATCGATGCAAAAAGGGCAATAAAAAATCCACGGGGTATGATAAAGAGTTTAGTGGCCCTTGGTATTACTTTTTTCCTTTTCTTCCTTCATGAGCATTTAGGGCTTTACCCTTCATTTATAGCATTGATTGGCGCGGGGATAGCCTTTTTGCTATTAAAGCCGGATCCTGAAGAGATACTGCGTGATGTTGAATGGCCGGTATTGGCGTTTTTTACATGTTTTTTTGTTCTTGTCGGAGGATTACAGGGTACAGGCATTTTAGCTATCTTGGCAAAAAAAACAGTAGGGCTGGCAAACATAGATATCAGGCTTTATAAAGTAGTGTTCTTATGGGTAACAGGAATTTTTTCGTCGTTGATAGGAGCAGTGCCGTTTACAATGGTTATGCTCCCTATAATGAAGACTATTTCGACTTTAGGAATAAATGGTGATTCTCTCTGGTGGATCCTTGCGCTTGGTGTTGGTTTTGGTGCTAATGGTTTGCCTATGGGGCATGCTGCGAGTATGCTTGGTCTAGCAATAAGCAAAAAATCCAGGAGTCCGATTGATATTAAAACCTGGCTTTCTTCAGCTACGCTTGTAACTGTAGCGTCTCTTTTGGTCGTAACCATTCTGATATGGGCAGGTCTTTTTTGAGTTATTGCAGATATCTACTTATACCTTTTTCAGTTATCTATTTTTTCATTATTGCTATTCGTAATATTTTTTACAGGGCTTGTATTTTTAGAGAACATAGGCTTAATGTAAAAGTTATCAGCGTGGGAAATATTACCTGGGGCGGGACGGGAAAGACGCCGTTGGTTTTATACATGCTGCAGGCCATGTTGAAGCGAGGTTTGAAGGTTGCGCTTCTTACA
>JAHJHC010000102.1 GCA_018824145.1 Candidatus Omnitrophota bacterium
AAAGAACGACTTTTGAAGGATTTGGAGAGGTTGAAAAATGGAGATTGGGGTAAATGACGAAAATTTTAAAAAAGAGGTATTAGAATCAAAGTTGCCTGTTCTGGTAGATTTTTGGGCAGAGTGGTGCATGCCTTGCCGCATGGTTGCGCCGGTTGTAGAAGAAATAGCCAAAGAGTATCAGGGAAAGCTAAAGGTATGCAAGTTGAATGTTGACGAGGCCCGTAATACAGCATCCGATTACGGTATTATGAGTATTCCCACCATAGCGATTTTTAAAAACGGCAAGGTAATTAATAAAGTTGTCGGAGCGCTTCCTAAAGCCGAACTTGAAAAAGCAATCAAGCCTCATCTTTGATTTAAAGGGAGATCATATGGGTGATGTAAAACTAAAAAGTAAAAAGTTTATCTATAGGACAAAAGTTTCCTGGGTTAGAGAAAAAAAGGGAATTTTATCTTCGGCCGGCAAGC
The DNA here is from genome assembly GCA_018824145.1 of Candidatus Omnitrophota bacterium. Taxonomy (GTDB): domain Bacteria; phylum Omnitrophota; class Gorgyraeia; order Gorgyraeales; family Gorgyraeaceae; genus JAHJHC01. Next base: position 469 of record JAHJHC010000102.1, read on the forward strand.
CGGATATCGAGGTAGCGGTGCCGCCTGAATTTAGAGGCCATGAGAACATATGGACGCCGGAAGATTTATTCGTGGCATCGGTTAATGCATGTATCAAGACCACGTTTCTTTATTATGCCCAGAAAAATAACCTTGAGTTTCTGAGTTACGAGAGCGAAGCAGAAGGCATATTGGAAAGAGTTGAAAATAGATTTATGTTTACAGAGATTAAAGTCATACCAAAGATTAAAATTGCCACGGATTCTCAAGCTGAAAAAGCAAAAGAAGTCATGACTCTTTCAGAAAGAAATTGTCTTATCTCCAATTCTATTAAATCTAAAGTAAGAGTTTTACCTGAAATAATCACAGGATAAAAATGAGAAATTTTAGAGAGATTTACGAGGCAAGGAAGACGTTGGGTTTAGATGAGTCCGTGACCTTACAGGAGATAAAAAGCGCTTATAAAAAATTGGCATTGAAATATCATCCTGATAGATGCAAAGACGGGAAGAAAAAAGAGTGCGAGGAGATGTTTAAAAAGATTACCCATGCCAATGATATTCTTATGGTTTATTGCGCGGGATACAGATATTCTTTTAAAGAAAAGGACGTAAAAAGGAATACAATGGATAAAGAACTTTATGAGCACCTGAAAAGATTCTACGACGGCTGGCTGGGGGATTTGGATTTATGACCCATTCGACTACGCTCAGAGTCATCCTGGGAGATTAAAAGGAGTCGAAGGATGATTGAGGCATTCGATAAACATTACAAAAGATACGATACATGGTACGATAAGTATAAATTTGCCTATTTATCGGAACTTGAGGCGATAAGAAGGGTATTACCCAAAGAAGCCAAAGGATTGGAGATAGGCGTGGGGACAGGTAGATTCGCTATTCCGTTGGGCATTACCATGGGGATCGATCCTTCGAAAAATATGATTGATATTGCCGAAGAACGCGGCGTAAATGTACGCTGGGGATTCGGCGAATATCTGCCATTTTTTGAAAATACATTTGATTATGTAACAATTATTATTACCATTTGTTTTGTCAAAGATCCGCTAAAAGTATTAATGGAATCTCATAGAGTGTTGAAACACAATGGGAAGCTCATCGTAGGAATAATAGATAAAGATAGTTTCCTGGGTAAATATTATCAGAGAAAGAAAAGCATATTTTACAAACAGGCAAATTTCTTCGGCGTTAAAGAGCTGACGGAGCTATTCAAGACCGCTGGATTTAACCGATTTACTTATTGCCAGACGGTGTTTCATTTACCGGACAAAATAAAGTCGATTGAAAAACCCAAAAAAGATTTCGGCAAGGGCGGTTTTGTGGTTATTAGTGCCAGAGCCAAATTAAATCAAACCCTCGAGCCTCTTTAGACATGGACGAAAACCTCTCTAAAGGGAGAGCCTTTCTAAATCAACTGTGCATAAAAAAGACCTGAACCAGCCCTCCTTGTATTTTTCTGCAAAGGGAAGATGTTACATAAAGTGCAACCATACTATTTAAGCAGTATAAAATTTTAAGTTTTTTATATTGCATAAAGTATAAGTGGTCTGTTAAAATAATGAAAGATATTTTACATAGGAGGGGGATATGAAAAGAATTCAGGCTTTTTTAACATTAGGGTTTTTATTTATATTCTTATTATGTATAGGTTTTTTTGTGCAAAAAGAAAATGAGAAAAAAGCCAGAATCGAAACAGAAAATATGCTTATGGTTTCTGTGAAGGAACGATTAAGATTAAAAGCAGAATTTGAGAGGAGGATAGTTGAATACGAGGAGAAGATAAAATATCTCTTCGCACAAGTAGAGAAAGAAACGAAAATAAATTCTATGCTTATTGCTAATCTTAAGAGAAGAAAGGTAAGGTTTGAAGTCGCCTCCAACAAAGATGAGAAGCAGATTACGTTGGAAAAAATAGTAATTAAATCCGTTCCTGATGTTAAAGGCACGGTGCTTATGGTAGATGAAGAGAATAATTTAGTTATCATCAATCTCGGAGAATCTAACGATATCAGGATTGGTGATAGGTTTTCTGTTTACAGGGAAGATTATTTTGTAGGTGATATAGAGATTATACGACTACAGAATTCTCTGTCAGCAGGAGAGATATTAAGTGAAAAAGAAAATTTAAACATAGCCGTCAATGACATGGTATCTTTGTTTTGATAAAGAAGGCTAAAGCTGCGGAGGTACGAATGAGATTAATAATTACGGTTTTATTATCTTTGGTATTTAGTCAATCTCTATTAGCTTTTGGGGCCGATGATAGTATTACGCGGATAAAGCTTGAGGCCTCAGACAAAGTGGAATATGAATCAAGATTTTTGACCGATCCCTCGCGTCTTATAGTCAAATTTAAGACCGAAAACATTTCGGGTCGTTTGGTCGAAGATGCCGAATTAATGCAAGGTGCAATAAGAAGGCTCAAGGTTTTTTATTATCCAATATCCGCTGCAGGCCCTGATTCAAGACGCATAAAATTTTTAACCGTCTGGTTTAATGAAGGCAGTTCTTATAAGATATGGGAAAAGGGGAATGTTATTTATTTGGATTTCAAGGGGCCTAATTTTGCTTCGAGCTCCAAAGAAATAGAAATTTCAGATGTTATTAATATAAAGGACACTGGCTTAAAAGCTCGCGCTGTTGAAACTATTTTGTCACAATTTAAGTCTGGGCCAGCAACTACTACCCCGTATAGAAACCCTCGAGATATCCTGTGGATTTTGGCATTTTTGCTTACAGCAGTTTATGTATTGTACTTTAGAGCAGAATCATGGAGGCGATTTATCGGGAGATTGGAAGAGGTTAAAGAAAAAAGGTTTCCTACAGAAAAAAGAAAATGGTGGCGTCATAGCTTAGCACCATTAAAAGATAAAGCTATCTATGCAAATATATCCTCATTTACATCAAGTACCCAACTGGACATTGTCCCGAACGATCTAGGTTATGGCGGAATGGGTTTTGAGTGTAGTCGTTTAAAAAAGTTAGACGGCGAGCTGGATATAAAATTATTCGCACCTGATAAGACTCCCTTTGTGCAGTTAAAAGGCGTTGTAGTATGGCAGAGAAATAATTGGAATCTTTTGAAAAAGCATATAGGAGTGGCTTTTACAACTTTGCCAGAGGCAGCGTGGTCAGGAATAAATAGTTACATTGAACAGCAGTACGCCGCCTTATAGCAAGTAACATGATATACTGGGTTCCCTTTTTACATTTCTACCAGCCTTCCATCCAATATCACACTGTCCTGAAGAAGATATGCAATGAATCCTACAGGCCTCTCGTTGACATGTTTTTGAAACATCCTAACGCAAAAGTTACGATAAATATATGTGGTAGTTTGACGGATTTATTGAGCGAACACGGTGCACAAGATGTCCTGGATGGGTTAAAAAGGCTTGCTCAGAAGAAACAGCTTGAATTTGTGGATACTGCGAAATACCACGCCATACTTCCTCTTATTCCCAAACATGAAATACAGGAACAGATTAGGCTTAATCATAAAACAAACAGTCATTTTTTTAAAGAGGTTTATAAAACGCGTGGATTTTTCCCTCCGGAGATGTGCTATTCAGATGAGGTGGCAGGGATTCTTAAGATTATGCAGTATGACTGGGTTTTGGTAAGCGGGATAGCTTGTCAGAGCGAGTGGCCATTAGATTATATCTCCAGCGTTTCTTGCGATTCTTCGTATATAAAGATATTTTTCAGGGATGATATCATAAGCAATAAAATTAGTTTTCATAATACCAATAGCGTCGCTTTTATAAAGGACCTAGTCAATCTTTTAAAGGGAAAAAGAGATATATATGTCATAACGGCTATGGACGCTGAGACATTCGGCCATCATATACGCAATTGGGAGAAAACGTTTCTTGCGGATGTCTATGAGACAATAGACGGATTAAAACGGAAATCTAAAAAGACTCTGCCTAGGGCTTGTAAAAAGATCATTTCTGAATTACGCGAGATTCCGCAGATAGATGTCCTTACAATGAGTGAAATTTTAGAGAGATTTCCCATAAGAAAGACTAAACCGGCTTTAGCTTCTTCTTGGAGCACATCAAAGGATGAGGTATTAAAGGGAAATTATTATCCTCTTTGGAAAGATCCGTCGAACCTCATTCATAAGTTGCAATGGAGATGCCTTAATATATGTTTTGAATTGGTAGAAAAGGTTGTTCATTTAAGGTCCAATAATAAAGAAGTCAGCCGTTTTTCTGCTTTGGCAAGGACATACTTAGATAAAGCGGTTTTTAGTTGTCAATTCTGGTGGGCGAATAAAAGCCGTGGGACATGGGATATAAACTTGATAAATAAAGGCTTGATGTTACAGGAAGAGGTATTGTTGAATGTGCATAAGGCAATCAATCTTTCTGTTGCCAGTGATAAGACAAAGAAGGATTTCTATCGTAAAATATTTCTTTTCAGGAGATTGGCCAACAGGGTAAGAGATATGCTTGCCGCAGGGTAATATGAAGCAGAGGGTTAATCTTGCCATGCTGTTGGAAAACAGGGAGTGGATAGAATTGGTTCACTTTTCTGAATACATGTAATGTACGGTTGATTTTTGAGAGAGGTCGATATGGTCCTGCCTAAAGGCAAAAGAAACAACACTCATATGAATAAGTCGCAGGAAAGTGATGCAAGAGGATTTTACAAAAATCTATTGCTGATTGTAGAAGA
>JAHJHC010000103.1 GCA_018824145.1 Candidatus Omnitrophota bacterium
CGTAATGCTTCCGTGCCTTTAACTGCTTCAATACACCCTCGCGTTCTATCTTCTTTTTAAAACGCCTAAGGGCCTTTTCTAAAGATTCCCCTGGTCCGATTTCTACTCTGGACATTTGACTTTCACCCCATTCTTATCTGGTTATAACTCTTTGACAAATTAAGACTTATATTATGATCCCACTCTGTGATGCATTTTATCCAAAAAAATATATATTGTCAAGGATAATAACGCCGATCAAATTTTTTATTTCTTCTCCCCCTCGTCTTTCATCTCTTTTTTAAACTCCTTTATACCCTTACCCAGATTCCTAGCTATTTCCGGAAGTTTAGCTGCGCCAAAAATCAACAGGCATATTACAAGTATTAAAATCAGCTCTTGCATGCCAATACCAAACATATCCCCTCCTTGAAAAGTCAAAAGTTTTTAGTTTTAACTTGTAGTTTTGCCTTTTTACTTTTAACTTTTTACTTTCTTTGTCATTTGATCTTGTTCAATATCCTATTTATATCAACATACTTTTCCACTAATTGCGTTGCCATTTGGACCTTTTCTTTATCTTCCGGCATTATCTTTATAGCTATGTCATGTATCATAGAAGCAGCCTTGTATGTGTGATATTTACTTAGAAGGACAGGGATCTTTGCATTCTCTATAAGTAGCATTATCTTCCTGTTGGGGATCATGCCGCCTGTCAATATTATCCCTGCGATAGAGATGCCCTTTTTAGGCCTCTTTAAAAGATGGGCACTCAATAATGTCATAAGCATATCTTCTCTATCTCCGGGTGTTATTAGTAAAGTGCCATTTTCTATGTAATCCAAGGCATCATGCGGCTCCATAGCGCCTACCAGTATATTCTGGACTTTATTATTCATGCCGACTTTTTTTGAAATAAGCTCTATGTCTGTCTCTTCCAGGATATGCTGGATAATAGGCATTGAAAGCATAGGCGTATACGGTATAACGCCGAATACATCAACACCTTTCTTTTTTAAACCGAGCCTGATCACTCTCTGGATTTTTTTATACTTAGCCGGCAGTACCTTATTCACAATAACGCCTATAACCTCAACCTTTTCTTTCTCAAATAATGGCATATTCAATTCTATCTCATCTATAGGCCTGCCTATGCCTCCGGCTGTCACTAATATCACCTTCGCTCCTAAGATACTTGCTACCCTTGCATTTGAAAGGTCAAATACAGCTCCGACTCCGGCATGGCCGGTACCCTCAATCACAACAAGCTCTTTTCTTTTGGAGACACGATGGAATGAGGTTAGAATATTATCGATCAATCTTCTGGAATCGCCTGTTTTTATATATTTTTCTGTAAAGCCTTTTTCTATGGCTATGGGGCTCATATCTTTAAGGCGAGACCTTATCCCGCAGACCTTCTCAATAAGCACTGAATCCTCATCAACTTTATAACCATGCTCGACTACATATCTCTGCCCGACAGGCTTTATAAAACCCACTCTCTTAAACCTCTTCCTTAAGGCATTAATCAGACCGAGAGATATAGTGGTTTTCCCGTCATTTTGCCTCGTGCCTGCTATAAATATCTTCTGCGGTCTTGTCATTTCTTCTCCCATTTCAAAAGGTCAATCACTTTTGCTAATGTACTACCCTCATCTATCTCTTTTCTTAAACGATTCTCCGTTTCAAGGACACTCATGGCCCTATTCGAAAATTCTATGACCTTTTGTTCCGGGATCACTACGACCCCATCATCATCTCCGACTATATAGTCGCCGCTAAATACCCTTGTAGAGCTTATATTTACTGGAATGCCTATCTCGCCGAAACCCTTTGGCTCCCCTGCAGAAGGCGTAATAAGCGTAGCAAATGCCGGAAAATTCAAACTCCTTATTTCCTGGACATCACGGATAGCACCGTAAATCACAACACCTGAAAGCTTTTTTTGAATCGCCCCGTGAGTTGCCAATTCTCCCCATACAGCAGGCCCCACTCCGCCTGCGTCAATAACAATGACCTGCCCAGGTTCTGCCACATCAATCGCCTCTACTGTTTTTGCCCAATCACCGGGATATGTCCTCACTGTAAGCGCCTTACCGCACATCTTCACTCCCGGACAAATCACCTGTAAGTCTTTCAAGCTCCCGCTTCTATGCATTGCATCCGAGATATTTGCAGTAGAGACTTTACTTAAAATTTTCTCTATATCTTTTAAAGAACCTTTTCTTTTAAAGAGATCCGTCTTTACCTTTTTTAAAGTCAAGATAGCTTGTTTTATCTCACGCGCAGCCTTTTCTGCGTTACTCGCCTTATTGATCGCTCCGCCCACGACAATAATACTTGCCCCGGCTTTCACTGCTAAAGGCGCTGTTTCTGAATTTATTCCGCCTGCGACTGAAATGGGCACATTGACATTTTTCGAGAGCTCTTTTAACTTATTAAACGGATCTTTTGCCTGCATCTGGTCATCAATCGCACAGTGAATACCCAAATAATCGACTCCTAATTTTTCTATCTCCATGGCCCGTTTTTTTACATCCTTTATCGATATCAAATCCGCTTGTATCTTTGCCCCATAATTATGTGCTGCCTCCACGCATTCCTTTATAGTTGAATCGCTACTGGCTGCAAGGACACCGACAACATTTGCACCTGCCTTTGCAGCGATCTCCACCTCTATCCTACCTGCATCCATTATCTTCATATCAGCTACAATCGTCTTGCGGGGGAATTTTTGGCGCAACTTCCGAACTGCGTTTAAACCTTCACTCTTTATAAGAGGTGTGCCTGCCTCTAACCAGTCCACCCCGCCTTTCACAGCCTCTTCAGCACATTTCATTGCGCGGTCTAAATTTACAAAATCTAATGCGACCTGTAATATTGGTTTCATCTGTTATTCCCTCATCGTGGGGGACAGGTTCCAATCTTAGAATTTCACAGGGAGAGGAACCTGTCCCCTAGAGTCTAGAGTTGGCATTATTCCCCTAATACCTGTACAACCAGTTCCCTCGACCTTGGCCTATTGTCAAAATCTATAAATATAATCTGTTGCCACGTGCCTAGCTGCATTTTCCCGTTAACAAAAGGGACTGAGATACTCGGCCCCATAAGCGTTGCCCTGACATGGGCATATCCGTTTCCGTCATGCCACTGCAGGTTATGTTGATATGTACCTGCTTTAGGCGCTATTTCCTCAAAGAGTTTCTTTAAATCATGAACAAGGCCTGGCTCGTATTCGACAGTGCTAAGAGCACCTGTTGAACCGGATACGAAAACAGTAACGACGCCGTTATTTATATTGGCCTTAGACACGATACCCGTAACCTGACTGGTTATATCAATAATGTCTGTATCGCCTTTTGTACTTAGTTTTATTTTTTTTGTTATGACTGACATGATATTATTTCTTCCTATAAGCAGCAAGATAAGAATCGCAATAAAGTTGTTTTTCCATTAAAAGTTCAGAGGTTATACCTGCGTCAACCAAGTCATTATCAGTAACATCCAAAATAGCTGCATCCAACCCTGCACCGATCGCCATTGTCAAAAAGGTCCTGTTTATAAGGGCCTTGTACTGAGGCAATGAACCTTGAGATACATTGGATAACCCCAGTATTGTCTTTGGCGGAGGGTCTGAGAGCATCTTTGAATCCCTTATTGTTTTCAATACCTCTTTTGCATGGGGCTGCGCCACATTGACAGGCAGTATCACGGCATCGATATACAAATCCTGTAAATCAATACCATGTTCCAGACAAGACGCTACGATTTTCATGGCAAGTTCCAGCCGTCTTTCAGCGTCCTTAGGTATACCGGATTTATCCATAGTAAGGCCGATAATAGATGCATTATATTTTTTGGCAAGCGCAAAAAGTGAGTCCATTTTATCCTGATTAGCATTCACGGAATTGATTATGGGTTTTGATTTACAGAGAGCGAGCCCTGCCTCCATAACATCCTCTTTTGTGGTATCAATCGCAAGAGGTATATCAGTAACCTCAGCGATAGTCTTTACGAGCCATTCCATGACTTCTTTAGGCTTATCAGAAGCCGGACCTACATTTACATCCAATGCATTCGCGCTGCATTCGACTTGTTTTTTTGCAAGTCCTTGGATAACGGACTTATCTTTTTTCTCTATGGCAACTTTAACATCTTTAAACATCCCGTTTATCCGTTCACCGATAATGAACATATCTACTCCTCCATGTTGTCATTTAATACACAATTCTTTTATGACTTTCCTGGTCTCTTCGACTGCCTTAGGATGATTCATGACGAGTATATCAGCCCCGGCATTTATGTACGCAACAGCTGTCGCCATTTCCAATAAAGCACCCCTATCCTTTGCCGATCCCCAATCTTTGGAGACTTCGTCACCTGTCTTAGCCTCCTTTGTGCGCCAAACCTCTTGTCCTACAAAATTTATCATAGGCATTGAAAGCATCCTGTCTCCTGAAAGACCCGCAAGCCTCGTCCTTTCCATAATAGAATATGTATATTCCAACCCATAACCTAATGCGCCGGTAGCATGGTGTATGATTATTTTATCCGAAGGGAACTGCATATCACAGATAAGTATATTTAACTGCTTGGCGATATTTATATCTATGGGCGCCTCTGAAATAATACAATGCCTTCCGCTTAAACATGCGGCAGTCAATGTCTTATAATTATCCTGGACTGCAATTCCGAAAAGACAATTCTCTCCCTTAGCTGCTTCAGTGCAATGCACTATCACATCATTATCCTTTTCACGCGCCAGGCTGCCTATCACAACTAAAGGCACCTTTACTGCCTTAAGGACTTTTTCAACCGTCTTCGCAGCATCTTCAGGAGAAGTATCCTTCGAATCAGGGTGAGTGCTGGCAAGCCTTAGGCATATTAAATCCGCTGAAAATTTATCTACACACATCCCCGCCCATTCAACAGGATCTTTCAATGCATCATTGAAATTCGCCTTCAGTGATTCCGGCCAAGATTCCGGAACCATGTCCCACACTTCCATAGCTATTACAGGAAGATTGGGACAGGCGTCTTCGCCTTGCAAAAAATAAACCCCGGTCCCTCCGCCTATCTTGATAGCCTTGTCTCTAGACCCGCCTTCGGCCTTTGTTGCTCCGAGCACAACTTCGGATACCTTGTCCTGCCATTTTTCAATTACCCTATCCATCTTACCTCCATCCTAATCAAGTGACCCTTCTGGGAGTTTTTTCTTCGTATAAAGGGGTCAATTAAGCAGCCCTATGTACTAAACTTTCAAAAATACTATCCAGGCCTTTAATGTCCATCCCTGCCAGATTATTTCCGGCCTCACTATTTTTTTCTATCTTTTCCTCGAAAGGAATATAACCTTCTATATTTAAACCAGCCTCTTTTACTAACTTCAATTTTGCCTCATCCAGCAAGGTCTTTGATTTATTAATCAAAAGGCCTACGTCTCTGATGTTTAAACCAGTTTTCTTAGCTGTGTTAAAGGCATTTATAGCTGACTGCACACCTACCATTGTAGCATCGCTGACCAACAATAACTTATCGATATTATTAGCTGTACGGCGGCTCAAATGCTCCATACCAGCCTCATTATCTATTACGACAAATTTATAATGCTTGCTTAGTTTACCAAGATACTCCCTTAAGATATTATTTACGGCACAATAGCACCCTGGCCCCTCAGGCCTGCCCATAACCAAGAGGTCCACACCGTCTCCTTCAACAATAATCTCTTCTAATTTCATGCTAAAAAAATCACTCTTGGGAAGACTTGGAGAAGATAAAGTCCTTGCATCCTCTCGGATATCTGAAATAGTTTCTTTATAATCGTAACCGAGCAATATATTAAGGTTAGAATTCGGATCAGCGTCGATAGCCAATACAGGCTTATCGATTTTTAGAAGCCGCTTGATCAAAAATGCGCTAACAGTTGTCTTCCCAACCCCGCCTTTACCTGCAACAGCAATAATGTATGCCATTTTAACACATCACAAGATCTTTTTCACCGTCGGAAACAGTTCTATGTCAGTGTGAGGGAGAAAAAGTGCCGCACTATAGTTATTCATAAAGAATGAACTCGTGCTCAAATCAAGATAAGTCATTTTGTTGGCAATCACACAGGCCTTTTCCATTGCCTCGCTTGAGAGAATAGACATCTTCGCACCTGTTACCGAACCATTGCCTAAAAATTCGAATTTCTCCAAGGGTAGATCCGGCAAAAGACCGATATTTATACTAGACTTTATATCTAAGGCCGTACCCAGACCTCCTGCTATAAATACATGTTTCAGATCCGATAATTTACAGCCGGCTTCTTTTAAAAGCACCTCGATCCCTGTATAGATAGCGCCTTTTGAGTGAATCACGTTTTTGATATCATTATCATCAATAGTTATATCCTTGCCTGTCTCTGTTTTTTGCCTTCCCACAAGCACAATCTCTTTGACATTGTCCACCTTCCGCACCTTAAAGATCTTATTGTCTTTTATTTTCCCTGACCGGTCTATTACTTTATGCTCCAGAAACATACTAAGCGTATCTATTATACCGGAACCGCATATACCTTTCGGAGAAGCTTTACCTATGGTCCCTATAGACAACTTATTATTTTTTATTGAAACACTCTGTATGGCACCCTTCATCGCCCTAATACCTGAACTCAATCCTCCACCCTCAAAACACGGGCCAGCAGACGTAGAAGCTGCTATATAATAGTCTTTATTGCCAAGGACAATCTCGCCATTTGTACCAAGGTCTATGAAAAGCGAAAGGTCTTCCATATTATCCATCCCGGATGCCAATATGCCGCCTATAATATCTCCGCCCACATAACTACCTATGCACGGCAAACAGCAAAGCAATCCTCTCGGATGGATCTTGATCCCTGCTTCTGCAGCCCGGATCACAGGCATAAAATTCACTGCAGGGATATACGGGTCTTTTCTTATATAGCTCGGCTCTATCTTAAGCAAAAGGTGCGTCATTGTAGTATTGCCGGCACACATAACTGCTGTAATGTCGTCCAATGTCAGATCCTGTTCTTTTGCAAGGCTGTATATAAGGCTATTTATCGTATCTATTACAACATGATGCAATCTCTCTAAGCCTTTTTCTTTCTCTGCATATATTATCCTGGATATCACATCTTCTCCAAAGTCAACCTGCGGATTATAACTTGCCTTTGCGCCCAATACTTTTTGGGACTTTAAATGTACCAGATACGCTACTATAGTAGTGGTGCCGATATCCAATGAGATGCCGAAATTCTTACCGTCTCTATTGCCCGGCTCGATCATAACCACTTCTGTAGTCCCGTTCCTATTCCCTAAAGTTACGGTAACTTCCCAATTACTTTCTCTTAAGAGACGCGGTAATTTCTTTATATTAGACAACCCCATTTGCATAATAGGGATGTCCCTGTCTTTTCTTATTTCCCTGAAGAGCCGCTCGACATCACCACAATTGTCATCTATTGAAGGTGAGGGGAGTTTCAGGGATAACTTCGTAGATAACGGCCCGTGCTTAAATACCTTTAGACCCTTTTTATAAGGTGCTTCTTCTACTTTTTCAGCCGGGGTATAAAGCCCGACAAGGCGTTTTGCCTTTGCCTCTTCTGTAAGGACTTCTATGTCACCTAACCTGGATTCTTCAGGGACCAATATCTCCATGTCAGATTGAGGCATTGTCCTGCAGGCCAATACATACCCTTTCTTACGCTCCTTTTCAGAAATCCTTCCGCTGTGTTCGGTTGCGTATGTACCCTTTTTAATAATTACCTTACATCTGCCGCAGACACCTTCTCCCCCACAGCTATTATATATATGTATCCCAGCTTTAATAGCAGCAGTCAATAGATCCGTGCCCCTATCTATTGAAATGCGTTTCTTTTCAGGCAGAAATGTAATAGTGAACTCTTTCATATTTTCTGATTTTAACACGGCGATATAAAAGGGTCAAGAAATTTGTAGGAACATTCCCTGTATTTGTAGCTGCAGCACCTTGTGCTGGTTCAAGGTAAGACGGTCTATAATAAAAAGGCCCCGCAAAAAGCGAGGCCTTTTTATTTACTTAACTCAAATTACCCAACTACGTTACTATTTCTGTTTCACCTTCAGCTCAACACCGCAGTTAGGGCAATACTGGACATCTGAACCAAAATCTGCTCCGCATTCAGGGCAAAATTTCGTATCCATTGAATCGCCTATCAATGCCCCGCCTGCTGCCCCTGCTGCTCCGCCTATAAGCGCACCTTCAGCAGCATGGCCAGACTGGTGTCCAATAATCGCACCTGCGCCAGCACCTACCAGGGTACCTATCCCAGCACCCTTCTGTGTGCCAGTACAGCCAACAGCAACCACCAATAGGATAATTAAAAGGACAGTTAATCTATTCATTTTTAACACCTCCATTTCCATTATAAAGTATATCACTCGATTAAATATAAAACAAGAGATATCATGAGAAATATCGTTTTAATAAGCTCCTCTAAAATATCATCTCACAGCTGCACCATTAAGCATGATATTGTGTCAATACTTGTTTGGTCATCGTTCTAGGTGCTAACAATAAGAAATAATGAATATAGATACTACTGTGGAATTATATAGGCAAGATGAAATGGTGGGATGTTTATATAGGAAATTATACCTGGTCTAAATGTCTTCTCAAGTCCTCTATTCTTAGATCAGTATTTCCAGGATGTAGGCCCCCTTCATTCCCTGCTAATATGCCATAATCAGGATGGTTAAGAAGAACTTTCGTGAAATATTCATATGCCTCTACATCTTCTGGATCAGCGTCTTCTACTACTACACGTTCTCTTAAAGCCTGTATATCAAGAATAACTGCCCTATCCCCTAAAAAGTTTCTTAATGCCTCTAACTCAGCTGTTGCTGTTGTCATATCCACCACTACTACTGGCACTTCATAGCCTGTTAATCGGCCTGGAGCAAGGTCTGTATTGCAAAATTCCTCTACTGCCGCTTCTAGTCCTAAACCTGGACGACGGTCTAATATTCTTTCTATAGCATCATAGAAAACAGGCATGGCGTTGACTTTTGTAAAAGTTGTAGTACCTGCGTTTATTTGAGCAATAAGGGAAAATCTACCACCTTGGAAAAGCCAGAGTAATGCCATATAGTAACGAGTTATATCGGGCTTTAATCTACCACTCTCAATCTCACCCCGTCTTTTTCTATCCAGTCTCTCCCTAAATGTTTTAGGTTTCACACCCAATTCAACTGCTATTTTATCACCGATGCTATTTATATGATTTTTAACTGTTTTAGGTGATATACCCAATTTAACTGCAATTTGCTTATTCGTAAACGCTTCGGCTACCAATTCGAGAACTTCTTGTTCTTTAAGGGAAAGAATATCCCTTAGGTTTACCTCTGTATTTCTAACCCAATCCAGAAAATCTACAACGTTATTTTCTAATGCTATTAGAATAGCTTGTTGTCGTTTATCAAAAGTCGTATCAGTGAGACCGAGTTTTGCATAAATAGATCCCATATGCTTTTTAACCGCACGTTCTGTTATGGAAGGCGATAATCTCTTGACAATTTCCTTATTCGTCAAACCTTGAGCTGCTAGCTCCAAGACTTCTCGTTCACGTAGAGACAATTTATTTACGTCTAGCAGAGCAACACGTATCCCTTTTGGAGTTAATTGATAAATATGAGTTTTCCCTTCTGTAGAAACTAGTTTAATCCAACCGCTTTTTAATGCTTTATCCTTATGTCTCCACGCTGTAGTATATGGCATTTTTCTTCCTTGATTCTCTGGTTTTCCTTCCCAATCCCGGATATAAGCATGGAGTGTAAATGTCACATCGCTAGCGCTATAATTCTCAAGTACAAATTGACACATATCTACTGGGCTTGTCCTACGTCTAACCTGTTCTTCCCTACTCGCCGGAGCTGATGCTGTCTGTACTGCTTGTTTATAATATAATATAACCTCTCCCCTCGCTATCTCCATAGCAGCATAGCTACGAGCAGCATGATCAGGCATATATGAACCTTGGTCTCTTATACGTTCAATTATTTTATCTATCCTTTCTGCATAAACACCATGTTCATCAACATAAACCTCTTCCATCAGAGAGGTTATCTCTCTGATAACCGCTCTGTGTATATCACCTGGTGTGGTATCCTCATCCTGAAGCGCCAACATAATAGGCACAAGGTCATCTATACTTGTTATTACTTCGTCTATGCATTCACGAGCAATAAGTTGCTTTTTTTGGATTATCTCGGCTGGTGATAACCTATACTTTAACTCGCCTTCCTTTCTAACTACAACATATGCGGTTCCAAAGTTTATTGTTGAACCTTCAAAGACCAATATGCCTCTTTGATGGAGCATGTGCTCTGTCTTTCTATCTGCAATCATATTATTTTCTCCAGCTACAATAGCCTTAACATTGAACCTATGAGCATTTTCCTGTGTTGCTGTTGGACCTATAGCACAAGGAACTAAAATATCTGCCTCAAGCCATAAGATTTCATCAGGATCATTATATATAGTAACCCCTGTTTTACCTTTAAAAGCAGCACGGACAAAATCTATTTTTCCAAACTCACTTTCACTTTGTGCCCTCCATAAATCAGCTATATCGTTTTCAGTAAAACCCGCCTCTTTATATACAGCTCCTTTTTTATCCGAAATAGCAGTGACCTTATATCCTAACTTAACCAATCGCTCTGCTGCTGGAAGCCCTAAAGCTCCAGAGCCCCTCACTATTACGGTTGTTTCTCCAACACTGCCAACATCATCAGTACGTCTCTTTTTCAAATACTTATGGACGTGCTCTACAGCTCTTACAACACCCCTTGCTGTCATATCAGATAATTCATCAAAGGCCATTAATGAACCTTTTTCTTCTGCACCACCACCTATTAAAACGCCCAGTATCTTATTAAAGATATCCCTTAGCTTTTCTGGTATAGTTAACTCTGCTATGTCTATTGCGCCATCTCTAATACCTTGAAGGGCCTGCTCCCTCATAGCATACATGTTAGGATCTCTTGGAAATAGAACCCTTAGCTCTTCCTCTAATATGGAAAGTATCCCACTATATTCCTTTAACGCTAGGTCATTCAATTTATATAAGCGTATAAATTTTTCTCTAGAATCCTTGAAATTCTCTCCTTTTCCTGAAAGTTCAACTATGCCATATTTGCCTCTTTCTGCTCCTTCTGGAGGACTTTCCCAGAAAGCATCATGATCTCTTAACAAAACATCATTTGATACTCTGAGGACTCTTCCTTCTTCAAGGATTATCTCTATCTCTTCGCCCGGGGTTATTTCTTTACCACCAATCCTCCTCGTCAAAACAGCCTGAATTAGCTTCATTTCAAGTTCAACATACTGTCTGCATCTTAACTGAATTGCATCAATAATTGGTTGAAATTGCTCTGCACCCTCGTAGTTAACATCTGGACCGCCTATGTTATAAGAGAAAAGCCCAAAACCTGTTAAACCGAGGCCAGCAGTTACCATGCGTATTAAAATCTCTGGTGCATCGTACATTAATATTTCTTCACGCTTACCCTTAACCCCCATAAGCACAGCTTCCAATTTCGAACCAGCAGATGGAATATTAGACCACTTACTTTTATCATCCATAGAAGCAGCAAGGTCATATACCTCTTTCCATTTTCCATCCAAATCTACCAATGGACCTGGAAGTACGATACGGAAACCACCTGCTGTATAAGCGCCTTCTCTTTTAAAATCAATAATTGGTATAACGCCAAAGGAGCCTGTTCTATCAGGTAGATATGCTACAAATTGTAATCCGGGATATTGATTTTGAGTAAGCTTTGCACCATCAAATAGAAGGGCTGGTGGGTCTTTGGGGTCATAGAAGGGATCAAAGAGGTTTGATGTTAAAATAGCATCTGCTGTTGCAAGCGCCTTAGACAAAAGCGCCTTCTCTCCTGCATCTGAGGATATAGTTTCTATCCTACGCTCTATTTCCCTACGCATGTACTCTAAACCTTCAACTGCCTCTTGATATTCCCTACTAAATATACCCAAATGTGCCAACCTCAGTTTTGCTTCTATGAATGCGGACAAAACCTCTTTAAAACGGGGGTTTCTATCTATTGCCTCCTGCATTTTGCTAGCTGAGAAATCCTTCTCTGGGGACATCTGGCTATTTACAAAACCATACATATTTACAATAGAAGCTATAACAGTTCCCGTTATTTGTTCAATTGAATCCTTCACTGCAGCAAGCTTCAGAAGGTTTGCTCTATAATCATCTATATCGAACATTGCAACATCAAAAACCATTATAAAATCAGCCATTGTGCCTTTCTTAGCAAAAAGCCTTGGATATTTATCTTCAGTAACTTTTTTAATTAATCCTCTAAGATCGATTACCCGTCCTGAAGTTACAAGTATGGGTATATTTAAACCCATAGCTACGATATGCTCTATAACTTGCAGTCCTGCAAAGGGGCTACTTTCATAATCTACTCCTTCTGGAAAACTCATATCTAATACAACAATATCAAAATCTTCAGCATCTATGGCTTTTATTGCGCTGGAAACATCTTCTACACTAGTCATCTTTTCATCTTCTGCTCCTATCGTTTTTGCTACACTTCTTAACATCTCACTGCGCGTATCGTTATCATCCACTACTAAAATTCTTCTACCTTCAAGAGAAGCAGCAGGTAAAGTATAATCCCTTAGATAAACACCGTCTTCCTCTCTTTTAGACAACTCAGTCAAAAGATTAGGATTCTCTAGTCTTTTTTGTATTGCTTCCCTAAAAAATATTTTTAGTGCAGGAGTCATTGCTTCTTTTTCATCTCGCCATGCTGCAAATGCTCCTTCAAATGCCACTGCCATTGAATGACTTAATCCTAGATATGCTGCCATACCATGGGCATATGCCCTTGCTAAGTCTTCTCCTGGAAATGCTACTATATGTATCCCTCCTGCATCACTGGCGTGTTCTGGTGGCAATTCCTCTCCTGGCACTGGTACTACGTACCATCGCCCTCCTTTATCCCTTCCTGGTATCTCTACTGCTGCTCGTTCCTCTAATCCTTCAAATAAATCTAAAGTATCTCCAAGTCCATTCGCTCTTAAAAACTCATGTACAGGGTTAATTGCAGTTTCAACAACTTCCTGTATTTCGGGGTCAGGAGAGGTTCTATTTATAAGATGAGCCCTTCCTTCGTCATGTGCAGATTCAAGATTAGGGTCTATACGTTCTTCGTGTTCTTCCCAAGTTCTTACAACTTCTGTTATTCTCCTATAAGTAGGCTCTCCAACAGGAACTCTCAGGGAATCTTTAGAAACAGGGTAGGAATATAAAGCGGTATTACATAAGAATACTATGCTTATTATGGTTGCTACAATCTTCAAATTATGGGCTTTTTTAAACATCATCATAACGTGGTCAAAAAAATAGCCTCTAACCTGCTTAATAAGGCTATATTGGTTGGATTATATGCTTGTTGTAATTATACCATATATATGGCTTATTGGAAAGGGTTTTTTTGATTTTGTCAAGCCAAATTAGAAATGTCCTGTTCTTACCAAATTAGAAATGTCCGGTTTTTATGTTACAGTTAGTAGTAGTCCTTTTTCTTTTTGGCCGACTTTTTCTTTTTGTTCATAAGTATATCTTTGTGGACATCTTCTGAAACTAAACTTCCTATATGGATGATCCTTTGGTAATACATATTGTTTCTTATTCCAGAGTAACCTTTCTTTTTTAGCCTCTTTCTTCACAGGACGTTCTAATATCTGTTTATAGGCTAACTTTCTGCCTTTATACGAGATAAACATCTTTCCGTCTAGTCTCTCTTCAACTATCACCCTCCTGCTAGTTGTATAGTCAAGTACCTGGTAAAGCTTATGATTATGAGCTACCGTAAAGTCATTACCTAACCCACGCTCTGTTTTTATACAGAATATACTATCAAGATCCATATCTTCGGGTAGCTTACGGTGGAAATCTCCTTTTTCTATAGGTTTAATGCTAAATCTTCTGTTATGTATAGGTAAATAGTACCTCAGAAATTTATTGCCATTCTTAATTGTCTTTATATCTCTCAATCGCATCTCTTTTATGAGCCGATCCTGGAATGTATTAAAAAGCCTCTCAACTCTTCCCTTTGCCTGAGGAGATTGTGCATATATGACTTCTATGCCGAGTTCCATAAGACATCTCCCGACTTCACTCAATGGCTCTTCGTTATTCAACTCTTCTTCTATCGTCTGCCTTCTCGTCGGTTTATATGTAGCATGTCGGTCTATATAGATACTGTGAGGTATTCCATATCTATGTATGTATCTTTTGAAGCTATCCATTGCAGGTACTTTTCCCTCATAATCATAGAATCTAGCATAGACAGTATTCGTAGCATCATCTATATAAGCCATTAATACACATTCTGGGCCTCTATCTTCAAACCACCTATGGTGAGAACCATCTACTTGTATCATCTCTCCGTAATGATGCTTACGCTCTCTCCATGCCCGGTGTTTACGTCCTTTTCGCTTCTTATATTCAATACCTTCTTCTATGAACCACAGCCTTAATGTCTCAGGATGTATTATAATCTCATCTATTTCAAAAAGCTTCTCACTTGCAAACGTAGGGTTAAATCCTTTATACCTAGTTTTACATAAGCCCAAAATCTTCTGTTTTGTTTTAGCTGGCTTTGTTCTATTAGAAAACCTTTCACGTGATTTATGTATTATCCCCTTTTCACCTTCTCCTCTGACTCTTTTTACTATCCTCCGTACCTGTCTATCACACAAACTTAATATCTCAGACGCCTCTATCTGTGTAATCTCTTTACCTATTACCTTCTGTATAATCGGTAATCTCTTTAATTCCTTTAC
>JAHJHC010000104.1 GCA_018824145.1 Candidatus Omnitrophota bacterium
AGGCCCTGATAATAACGATACTCATCACTCGACTATAAGCGTTAAAATAGAGGTAAAGAGCTTAGTGGATAAGGAAGATAAAAGAAAGCCCCTCAGTGACAAAAAACTCCAGATGCTCCTGGAAGAAAAAGACATAAAGATATCGCGACGGACTATTGCCAAGTACCGGGAAGAACTAAAAATCCTGCCTTCTTACCTGCGAAAGCAGTAAAAAATTCACAATTTTTTGAAAGAAAATATGGGGGTAGTGTGTCTATATTATAGTGGGGACAATGAAATATGAGGTGAAATATGTCTAGCAAACTAATTCCTCAAGAAATTATTGAACAAAAGATCTTTATGCTTCGTGGTCATAAGGTTATGCTTAGTATGCACTTAGCAGAACTTTATGGCGTTGAAGTTAGGACGCTAATTCAAGCTGTAAAACGTAATATTGAGAGATTTCCAGAAGACTTTATGTTTCAGTTGACCTACGATGAATATGAAAACTTGAAATCACAAATTGTGATTTCAAGTTGGGGTGGCGCTCGACGCAGCAATCCTTATGCCTTTACCGAACTATGTTGTCTAGCATTTTACGCTGTAAGAGAGCTATACACGTTAATATTGCTATAATGAGAGCCTTTGTTAAGTTGAGACAAATTCTCTCAACTCATAAGGATCTTATTCATAAATTAAATGAACTCGAAAGAAAAATAGAAAATCATGATGAACAGATAAAAGCAATCTTTGAAGCAATCCGACTACTTACTGAACCTCCTGCTACGCCTGAAAAACCAAAACGTCAGATTGGGTTTCATGTAGATTAGGGAATGACACCCTGACCAGGCAGCCACCTACCTTATCTTCTGGAATAAGAACCCTATTAAGACAAAACATGCAGCCCAGAGGCGCCATAGCCATAGAGGCTTTTCTACCCACCAGTCTAAAATTCTTTCTGCGGACTTTGAGGTGATAAAGAATATGGCCTTTATAATGCCTAATATACCGGCTATGAGAAATACGTTTGCCAATATGCCGTGGGTGTATTTTGCCGCGGATAAGAAAAGGCCTGCTACTAAAATTATTATTAAAAATAGGAGTTTCCGCCGTGTTTTTTTCACTTTCCTGGTAAAACGCCTTCTCAAAGTCTGCGGCCTCATTATCCACCAGATGCCTAAGATTATCCATAGAAGGCCTATTATTCGGAAAAACATGTTATCCTCCTCTACACAACACCCACCCTGTAGGGCAGGTTTAAACCTGCCCTACACCTGACTAATATCATGTAGCTGAATTTTTATAAAAATCCTCAATGTTTTAATCTTACAATTTCCCGCATTTTTGCCAATATCTTTATTTTTTCTTCAAACGGCAATCTGGCGGATGCCTTGTGAAATTCCTCTTTAGCCCTGAATAGGTTATCCACGGTTATTCTATTTCCTCTCCGTGTTTCAATTACTCTTTTTCCAGCTCTTAAATTTTTCATACAATCCATGCCTTTTCAGAATTTTCTCAAGAACCTTTTTGTCAATCTTTGCCTGATCAATAAGCCTTCCGATTTTCTCAAAATCTTTCCTTCTTCCTGCTTTTAAAGACAGCGCTATCAGATGTTCTGCTCGTAATACCTTTATTTTTACCCCTTCATAAGTAGTATCCTTAGCGCTTTCAACCGATTCTTTCTCAAGGCCTTCTGCTGCCGGGATAAATTGGACAGGCATTTCTTCAACAACAATGTGTTCGCCTTTCCAGGAATATCCTTTATCTTCGAGATAGCTATATATTGAAGCAAACGATATAATCTTTTCTGTCGGCTTTTGTTTGACAATGAGGAATACGTCCAAATCATAGGTAAAAACAGGTTCGGTGTAAAAAATAGCAGCGATGCCGCCTCCAATAGCATAATCCTCAATCAAACCATTTTCTTTTAACTCGTTAATAACTTCTACTGTTCTTTTCATTTATATTTTCCGCCTTTTCTCGTTTGGTTCAAAACTATATATATAATTCTATCAAATACAATTCATGGCTGCAATGAAAATCCAAAATCTGTTAGAGTTTATCAGCAGGTATGCGGGTTACCTTACCGTTTTTCCAGACAGCAAGCGGACGGCCTGTCTTTTTATGGCGCTCAACAACCTCTTTTACAGCTTCTTTTAATGCAAGCATGGCTTTGTCTTGTAAAGATAAATATTTTCGTTTTTTCATTTTTACCTCTCCAAACCATTAATTCTTTTGAACAATTCTTCATTAACTATGGAAATTTGACCATTTCTACCTTTACCTATTAAAACCGGAACAGCGCCTGCGTTATTAAAGAACATCCAAGAATCTATCAAAGGTTGATATAATTTAAAAAAATTATCTATTGAACGTTTAAAACGTCTTCTTACATCTTGAGATGCGACATTATGTCCGCCTTCCTTAACTCTATCTTTTATACGGGTTATGGCGAGATCGGCATTTACAAAATTTGAACATTTGACATAGTCTTGCAAAAACTTTGTTGCAAATGTAGTCTTTCCAGACCCATTTGGGCCAGCTATTATGTAAACATTTTTATTTCTCATAGGCGATGGCACCTTTGTATACTACTTTAAAAATCGGGACACATCCTATTTTTCTAGAAAGAGAAAGAAGAAAAACATTAGAAAAATAGGATGTGTCCCGATTTTTTTACCTATGCTTTACTTTTTGCCTAATTTCAGGCTACTGTAAAGTTTCTCTGGTTTGCCTTTTTTATGCACGATCTCTCTTACTGCTTTTATCATCCCTACGGGATCCTGCGACTGGAATATGTTGCGGCCCATATCTACCCCTACTGCGCCGTCATTGACTGCGTTATATGCCAATTTCAAGGCGTCTTTTTCAGGGATTTTCTTTCCGCCGGCAATCACTACCGGGATAGGGCAAGTATTCACAACCTTTTCAAAATCTTCACAGTAATACGTCTTTACTATATGCGCGCCCAGTTCAGCAGCGATCCTGCAAGCCAGGCTCAAATACCTTGCATCCCTTGTCATCTCCTTGCCTACCGCAGTAACTGCCAATACAGGGATGCCGTATCTTTCGCATTCGTTTATAAGTGTAGATAGATTTCTCAATGTCTGATGCTCGTATTTTGAACCGACATATATTGACAATGCAACCGCGCTCACATTCAGGCGGATCGCATCTTCAACTGAAACAGTAAGTGTCTCTCTTGAGAGATCTTCGCCGACTATGCTGTTTCCGCCAGATACCCTAAGTACAATAGGCACAGGGTGCTCGGGACATACTGAATTACGTAAAACACCTCTTGTAAGCATCAGTGAATCAGCATAAGGTAAAAGAGGCTCTATTGTCTTACCAGGTTCCTCCAGGCCGCTGGTAGGCCCTAAAAAATATCCGTGATCAACTGCCAGCATAACAGCACGGCCGGTATCTGGTTTTATAATACGCGAAATCCGATTCTTCATTCCCCAATCCATATTATCCCCCTTTGTCATTACCTTTGTGGTTCGATTATCACCTTTATGGACTCTTTTGCTTTTGCAACTAGATCAAAGCCATTTTGAATATTATCTAAGCTGAACCTGTGCGTGATCATGTCTTTTACATTGACCTTCCTGTCCTGTATTAATTCAAG
>JAHJHC010000143.1 GCA_018824145.1 Candidatus Omnitrophota bacterium
AAAATTAAAAAAATATTTATCTTTCTTATTGCTTCTGTTCTGATCTCGCTTACTATTTCTGTTACAGAATCGTTTTCTAATAATCTGAGTATCGCGAATGTTTCGCTTGAAGAAAGAAATCCATCTTCAAACAGTGTTACCGTCGAGTTCGATATATCTTGGGATAATTCCTGGCAAACCAAAATCAATCATGACGCTGTATGGGTAACTGTACGGTTATATGATCCTGCCGTAGTACCAACCGATAAAAAATTATGCCAAATGAAGGAAAGTGGAACAAATCCAACAGGAACTCTAATAGACCCCGATTCAGGTTTAGAAATAGTTATTCCTCAAGACAAAATGGGCGCTTTTATTAGGCTTGATTCCTATGGAAAGAAAAACACAGCTGAAGTTTCTGATGTCGAATTGACGATCGACTATGCCAGTTGTGGTCTTGATGATAGCGACAGCGCCTCTGTAAGTGTTTTGGGAATAGAAATGGTTTATGTTCCTGAAGGTTCTTTCTACGTAGGGGACAATGATACAAGCACGGCTTCTTTAGATCAAGGTTCAGCTGATCCTGATCCATGGTTCATTTCCAGTGAGTCAGCAGTCAGTGTTACTAATCCAGCTTCAGATGGATATCGTTATGTTTCTGCCGGAAATTCCGGGGAGAATTCAACAGGTTCTTCGTTCACAATTCCAGCAACATATCCAAAAGGCTATGGAGCTTTCTATGCAATGAAATATGAGATAAATGAAGAGCAATGGGTTGCTTTTGTTAATTCTTTACCATCTGCGGCAGCTAGGGCTAATCGTGATATTACTAACGCAAGTCATAAAAACAGTGATTCAGTGATCAATAGAAATACTATCAGCTGTTCAGGTTCAAGCGTAACTTGTTCAACTCAAAGACCAGCTAGAGCGGTAAGTTATCTTACTTGGATGGACCTAGCTGCTTTTCTCGACTGGGCAGCATTAAGGCCGATGACTGAATTAGAATACGAGAAAATGTCTAGAGGGCCAGTTTTTCCTATTGAAGGCGAGTATGCATGGGGTGCAACAAATATTATAAGCGCTACAGCAGTTTCCTCCGGGGATGAGAATGGCACTGAACTTTCAACAAATTCCGGGGCGAATGCTCATTATGGCACGGTTACTTTGACAGGTGGCGATTCTGTAAATGGCTCTGGATATGATCAAGGACCTTTAAGAATCGGGATATTTGCAACAAGTTCGTCAGACAGAGTAAGTTCCGGTGCAGGGTATTACGGAGTTCTTGACCTTTCAGGAAATTTAAGCGAAAGAGTTGTTACAATAGGCAATGATACGGGCAGAAGTTTTACAGAAAGTCACGGCGACGGTGTTCTATCAACTGATTCTGGATACGAAGGAAATGCTACTAATGCTGATTGGCCTGGAGTAAATGCTTTGTCTTCCAGAGGCGTGACATCAGCAGAAGGCTCAGGATTTAAGGGGGGAGCTTGGAATAGTACTAGCTCAAGTTTAAGGATTTCTGATCGAAGTGATGCTGCAAATGCATCAGCAATTGCTGCTGGCAATGCTGGCGGTCGAGGAGTTAGGTCTTATGACAGTAACTAAAAAGAGATCAAAAAAAGGATCTATGTTTTATTTTAAGCCGTTTTTTATTTTAATTTTTATGGTAGCGTTTTCATTTATCGCGGTAAGCGCAAATGCTAATGGTCTTGCTGTCGATAATTTCGAAGCGTACAGTATCAATGCTGCATCAGATAGAATAACGTATACGTGCGATATTTCATGGGAAAATAGCTGGCGCAATACTACAAATTATGACGCTGTTTGGGTTTTTCTAAAATATTCAACTGACGGCGGACTGAACTGGTCACATGCAAGTATGGGAGCAAGCGGTGTGAATCCTGATGGTTTTACAGTTCCGTATAATTTTCAGATAGTTGTTCCTGAAGATGAAAAGGGATTTTTCTTGCAAAGAACAGACCTTAGCCAGGGAACAGTTAGCGCAGAAGGCGTTAGATTTGTTTGGGATTATGGACAAGATGGATTGTCTGATGCTGTTGCAGAAGCTTCAAACACAGTGAATAAGGTCTTTGGTATCGAAATGGTCTA
>JAHJHC010000105.1 GCA_018824145.1 Candidatus Omnitrophota bacterium
AGAGGTGTTTTTCAGTCTCTTCCGCAGGAATTTGTACACACTGAAGCAACTCCCATGTCAAAGATCCCTACTGCTCCGACTGAAAGAGATGTCCCTGGAGAAGGTTTATCTAGTCCAGAGGCACCAAAACAGTTTGAACGCCAAAGCCCAAAGGTCGGCAGAAATGACCCTTGCCCTTGCGGCAGTGGGAAGAAATATAAGAAATGTTGTGGCAAGTAATACTTTCAGCAATATTACTGATCCTAGCATTCCCGAATTTTAATCTTACTTATCTTGCCTTTATAGGTTTTATTCCGCTTTTTTTTGCAATTCAGAATACTCGGCCGCGAAAGGCATTTTTTGTTTCCTATCTATGCGGTTTTTTCTTCTACTTAGGGACATTGTACTGGCTTTATCACGTAACAGTTATCGGACTGATAGTACTTTGTTTATACTTGGCTTTATACTTTGGGATTTTTGGCTTGATTTTTAACCGAATCACCTTACACTTTACACCTTACACCTTTTTGCTGGTTTCATTCTCATGGGTTATTTTAGAATATATCCAATCCCATCTTTTCACTGGATTTGGATGGATTTTAATGGGGTATTCACAGTATAAGAATTTGCCGCTTATTCAAATCGCGGATTTTTCAGGCGTGTACGGTGTTTCTTTTGTAATAATGATGGTGAATGTAGCCATATATCGCATATTGCGTATCCGCTACTTGTCCTCCGAAGCCTTGGCGAAGGAGGATAAGCTATATGCTGTCCGCTATACTTTATTGATTCTTATTCTAGTTTATGGATATGGATTTTTTAGATTGAATGAGGCAGAAAACAGGGATACGGTTAAAGTTTCTGTCATTCAAGGTAATATTGAGCAGGATTTAAAATGGGATCCTAGAGCTGCAAAATCCATACTTGATAAATATGTTTCATTGACAAGAGAGGCAGCACAAGAAAGTCCTGATTTAATAGTATGGCCAGAGACATCTTTTCCGGGATTTTTGATAACTGATAAAAACGAGACAGACCGGGTTTTTGACCTGGTAAATGAGGTAAAGACCCCGATTTTAATAGGCGCTAATACGGAAAAAGGCCCAAAAGTTTTCAATAGCGCTGTTCTGATTTCTGAAAGAGGAGAAATTATAGATAAATATGATAAAATCCATCTAGTCCCTTTCGGTGAATATGTCCCGTTTTCATATAGATTCCCGGTGTTACATAACTTGGTACTTGGAGAACTAGGTGAATTTTCGGCAGGTGAGGAGTTTAAGATTTTTAGGATCCAGCATCCAGCATCGAACATTGAGGCTAAGTTAGCAGTTCTTATCTGCTACGAAGACATATTCCCGGAATTAGCCAAAAGATTTGTCCGAAAAGGCGCAGAATTTTTAGTAGTTATCACTAATGATGCGTGGTACGGTAAAAGTGCAGCTGCATACCAACATGCTGCATGTTCAGTATTTAGGGCAATAGAGAATCGTATTAGTATCGTAAGATGTGCCAATACCGGCTATTCCTGTTTTATAGATTCGAAGGGTAAGATCTACGACTCTGTAGAAGAAGATAATACCCACCTTTTTGTCACCGGATATAAAACTTCTTCTGTGTACCGTTTGCGAATTTAGCTACCCAAGTGTCCCCAAATATAAGATTAAAAGTGTCCCCGCTGGCAGACATTTGAATTTTTGTACCGTTTGCCAAACAGGTAAGCAAAGAATTAAGTAGCAAACGGTACAAACATATTGACACTATATTATGTATAGTATATAATTGACAGAATAAAGGATATATCTATATGCAAGAGATGAATGAATTTGTAAGACAGAGGATTGATAAGTTGAATTGTTTCAAGGAGATAGGGATTAGTCCGTACGGAGGCAGATTCGATAAATCTCAGAATATAGACTCGCTAGTCAAGAGTTATGAAGAAGGTAGAGGGGTTCGGACAGCTGGTAGGATTACTGCGCTTCGGGAGCATGGGAAGAGTAGTTTTTTTGATTTAAGGGATTCGAGTGCGAAGATTCAGGTTTATATTAAGCAAAATACTATAGGCGACGAGGTTTATAATAATATATTTAAAAGGTTAGATATTGGTGATATATTGGGGGTAGAAGGGAAATTATGTAAGACACGAACAGGTGAGATAACAATAGCAGCTAGTGAGATAACTCTTCTGGCTAAAGGGCTTAGGCCATTGCCTGAAAAGTGGCATGGTTTGAAAGATATTGAGATTAGATATCGGCAGCGCTACGTAGATCTAATGGTGAACGAGGATGTGCGAAGGGTTTTTGAGTTGCGCAGTAAAATTATTTCAAAGATCAGGAGTTTTTTAGACGGGAAAGATTTCCTGGAAGTAGAGACTCCTATGATGCATTCACTTGCCGGAGGTGCAGCAGGTGAGCCTTTTAAGACACATCACAAGGCACTTGATATCGATTTATATTTAAGACTTGCCCCTGAATTGTATTTAAAAAGACTTTTAGTAGGCGGATTTGACAAGGTGTATGAAGTGAATAGAAATTTCAGAAATGAAGGCATTTCAATCAGGCATAATCCTGAATTTACCATGCTCGAGGTTTACGAGGCGTATTCTGATTGCGAGGGCATGATGAGGCTTACAGAAGAACTTTTTAGTTATGTGGCAAAAGAGGTATTGGGTACATTAAAGATTAAATTTGGAGAGCAGGATATTGATTTAACTACGCCTTGGCCAAGATGGTCTTTTGCAGATGAAATTAAAAAGAGATATGATATAGCTTCGGATGACCCTGCAAAGGAATGGATTAGAAAACTTAAAGAAAAAGGTGTGGATTTCAAGGGTAAGGATATTACGCGTTCTCAGATAGTGAATATTATCTCTGAGATGCTTGAGCCAGAGACAAAGGATAAGCCTATGTTTGTTGTTGATTTGTTTAGTGAGCTTTGTCCCTTGGCAAAAAGAAAAAAGGACAATCCGCTATTGACAGATAGGTTTGAGCTTTTCATAGGCGGTATGGAAGTCGCAAATGCATATTCAGAGCTTAACGATCCTATCGAGCAGAAGAAGAGGTTTAAGGAACAACTGGTGGGGCAGGAGGGTATCAAGAAGATTGATGAGGATTTTGTGACTGCATTGGAATACGGCATGCCGCCAGCCGGCGGGTTAGGCATAGGCATTGACAGGTTAGTTATGCTTTTTCTGAATCAACCGTCGATACGGGATGTGATTCTATTTCCGCAGCTTAAACCAGAGAAATAATTGTTAAATATGCGATACGAGTGCTGGATAAGTTTTAGATATCTGATTTCAAAGCGCAAAGAAAAGTTTATTTCTATAATTAGTTTTATTTCCATCATGGGTGTGGCAGTAGGGGTGACAGCGCTTATAGTGGTGCTTTCAGTTATGAGTGGTTTTGATAATGATTTGCGGGAAAAGATAATAGGCACAAATTCGCATATTGTGATAGAACGGCACGGAGGGATTGAAGATTATAATGAGCTTATACAAAAGATAGACAAGATACCGAACGTCATAGCTAGCGCTCCTTTTGTAAACGGACAGGCCTTGATCAGGCAAGAGGATCAGGTTACAGGTGTAATATTAAGAGGTATAGACCCTAAAAGAGAAAGAGAGGTTACGAATATAGAGAAGTATTTACAGGTAGGTACTTTTCCTTTAGAGGAAGATAGTATCCTAATCGGCAAGGAATTGGCATGGAGGTTGGGTTTTAAACTGGGGGATGAGGTCTCTTTGATTTCAGCTGCAAGTCCTAAACCAAGACCTTTTAGTGTAGTTGGAATATTTAATTCCGGGATGTTTGATTATGACATGAATCTTGTCTTTACGAATATTGAAAGCGCACAGTCTTTCTATGGCGTAGGAGATCTTGCAGGCGGCATAGGTGTAAGGGTGGATGATGTATACAAGGCAGAGCGTATAAAAGAAAGGATTCAAGAAGCAATTGGTTTTGGCTACTGGGTTAGAAGCTGGTCGGACCTGAACAAGAATTTATTCAGCGCACTTAAGTTAGAAAAGATAACCATGTTTATAATCCTTGCACTTATTGTGGTTGTTGCCTGTTTTAATATCGTAAGTACGCTTATCATGATGGTGATGGAGAAGACCAGGGATATAGGTATCTTAAAATCCATCGGCGTAACAAATTCAAGTATAAAAAAGATATTCATGTTGAACGGATTTTTTATAGGATTTATTGGGACGACCCTGGGGGCAGGAATAGGATTTTTATTATGTTATTTATTAAAGACTTATCAGTTTATAAAATTACCCAGGGATATCTATTATTTAGACAGACT
>JAHJHC010000106.1 GCA_018824145.1 Candidatus Omnitrophota bacterium
ATCTATTTCAAAAAGCTTCTCACTTGCAAACGTAGGGTTAAATCCTTTATACCTAGTTTTACATAACCCCAAAATCTTCTGTTTTGTTTTAGCTGGCTTTATTCTATTAGACAACCTTTCACGTGATTTATGTATTATCCCCTTATCACCTTCTTCTTTAACTCGCTTTACTATCCTTCGTATCTGCCTATCACACAAACTTAATATATCCGATGCCTCTATCTGCGTAAGCTCTTTACCTATTACCTTCTGTATTATCGGTAATCTCTTTAATTCCTTTACGCTCATCCTGATAATGTCCTCTCCTGCCATAATGCCCCCTTTCCAAACACGGCATTATAGCATCTTTAAAATAGGACATTTCTATTTTGGTATAATAGGACATTATCATTTTGGGATGACAGGGTTTTTTTGATTTTTTAAATCACAATAACATCCCATGCAACTCTAATATTATTGATAGGTTGCTTTAGCAACTGACAAACTTGCGTGACAGCTTCTTATAATCTTAAATTCACGCCTCAAACTTACTTCTTTGAACACCGGATTGTCTAATAATTGATTGTAATGTACCAATACGAAGCTCTCTATGATCTGGTATGGGTACAGTAGTCGTGCTACCAGATTCTGTCCGTTGCATTACAATATGACTCCCTCGC
This sequence comes from Candidatus Omnitrophota bacterium, assembly GCA_018824145.1. Lineage (GTDB taxonomy): Bacteria > Omnitrophota > Gorgyraeia > Gorgyraeales > Gorgyraeaceae > JAHJHC01. Next base: position 660 of record JAHJHC010000106.1, read on the forward strand.
CTCCGAACTTCCACAAAACCATATGTGGATAGTATCTTACACACATCCTTTCCGGAAAGAACGCGTAATTTATGCAACTCCAATCTCCAAGTTAGTTACGTAAACTTCTCCGTGGAGCCGGTTCTTTACTTCTTCAGGGGAAGCGGTTTCAAAAAATAGTTCCAATGCCTCCCGTAGATTTTCACGGGCATGTTCGATACTATCACCTTGACTCGCAACATCCACTTCAGGACACAATGCAACATATCCATTATCTTCTCGTTCAATAATCGCTGTTAAAGAATATTTCATGGCTACCTCCGTATATTTATCCATCTGTTTTTCTAAAGTTTAACTTTTCACTCCATTGTTGCCAAATATATTTACCTCAGAATATATTCTTAATTTTCCTATGTCAGACTATATCACATAACTGTATCAAATGTCAATTCAAAATCTTATCTTTTGACTTTTGGCATCTTATTTAAAATAAAGGTGTTACAAAATTTATTATCTTACGCCAGCAGGAATCACATACTCAACCCATGAACACACGAGGGTATAGTCTGCCTCTTTAAGCGTGATATTGTGTCGATACTTGTTTGGTCATCGTTCTATATCTAAACAACAAGAGTAGGACGGAGATAATGACTTAATGACCGTGGATACTACTGTGGAATTATATAGGCAAGATAAAATGGTGGGATTTTTATTATGCTTTGTCGAGATGTTCTCTTACTGCTTCTAAATCAAGGTGGCCTTTACTAAATATTGTTCCATCAGGATATGTGTTAAAGAAATTTTCAAAATATCTAGCTGTATCTGTATATACTATATCGTGAGTGTTTATAACAACTGCTGTATTGCGAAAAAGGTCTCTTAGTTCTTCTATCCTTTCTTTTTCTCTAGCTGGTATAGAAACTATCACCACAGGTATCTCATTAATTGGACGATTAGCTAATCTATGTTCTTTACAAAAGTCACCTACAAGAATTTCAAAATCATCTTTTTGCACTTTGTCAAACCTATGACCATTAAATATAACAGGAATCACCTTACTTTTTTCAAAAGTTGTCCTACGTTCGTTTATTCGAGCAATGGCTATCTGTCTATTAAGTTCACGACGAAGCCGACTATATCTCTGTCTGTACAACTGAACAACTTCACTTTCTCCTAACGCCTCAAGTGGCCACACCATGCCATTTATATCTCCTATTAAATCATGAACTTCTGTATCCAAAACCTCAAAATTTGGTAATGCTTCAAGTAACCCCTCTGCTCTATCAAGAGCCTCCAGAGTATCTACTAATAATCTTTCAAATTCACCTTCATCTGACCTTCCTCCCCCACCCGCCTGAGCTGATGCTTCAGTTGTAGATTGCAATGGGATACGAATCTCAGTAACTACTGGATTATGTGGATGCTCTTTATATTCGCTGAGTCTATCGGGTAAATGATACCAACTTACAGCAACATCTTGGTTAGCGGCTATCACTCCTTCTCTTCTCAAGTTATTTAACCTTATAAATATACCCCTCATATCATATCCTGCATGGCCATACGTTGATATTGAAATATCTCTAGAAGGTCTACCATTTTTAACTAAAAACACATCATCTTTACCTACAAGCAATTCTGTGCCCCCACCGCCTATAATCTGAATCACTAAATCTTTTCTATCATCGTCATAAAAGACTCTAGCACCAACAGGTAGAGAAAAATCTAATCCATTATTATGTTGAATAGCATTTCGTGCAGCATACATTATAGCTGTTTTCAAATCTTCGACCATAGATGGTGTTAATTCACCAAACAGTCTATATCCCTCTTTTTCTGCTATTACAAGAGCCTCTTTTATAAAATCTATGCTTTCTTCAGGCAAAGAAGTTCCGCCAAATCCATCAACAGCCATAAAATGTATTCTTTCCTCACCCGCCAGAGCTGATGCTGCCTGGGCTTCATAAAAAATTTCAGCATCAATATAATCGTCCCCTCTAATAGAAGCTGCCGCTGTTCTCTGATATCCTGCTTTGACTAAAAAGAAAAACTCTCCAACGAGTATAGAATAATGAACTTTTATTCTAGGAGCAGTAGAACCTCTTAACTCAACATAGCGTTTAGTCGTATCATCTGGGTCGGCTGTATCCAATTTAATGGTATAGTTATCGATTACCAATCTACCAACAGGTATACGCCCAGTAAAACAACCATCTCCTTTACTTTCAATATCTACAACCCCTTGCGATTCAAGTTCTGCTATCATTTCTTTGTCCGATAAAGTATAGTCTCTATTCTCGTTCGGAAGTTTTTCATCATCTGAGTTTGTAGTAATAGTAACAGGGCCAAGACCAGCTTCGACTATTCCCTTCATGTTATGTTCTCCGTATCCTCCTGGTTCTACTACAAATGCAATATCTGGACCTATAATTTCTCTTAAAGTCCTTAAAATATCTAATCTTATTCCTGTCCCGTGTAACGACCTATCAGTAACTATATCAATGGCAATACCTAACAAATGCGGGGTTACATCAACGAATCCTACCTGAGTTCCTTTCTCTATATCAACTAACTGGTATTGCCTCGCTCCTTGCTCTAAATCCCTGATCCTTTGCAATCTTATATTCCTATTTGCAACATGCATTTCTTCTGGCATCTGAAGAGCTATAACTTGTCGCATGCGATATAAAGTATCATCTGCAGTTCCAGTTGCATCTTGAGCTCCAATCCCAATATGTAAACGCAGGTTATCTTCTGAAACAGGGCAAGAATATAGCGTAGCATTACAGAGGAATAGTATGCTTATTATTGTTAATATAATCTTCAAATTATGGGCTTTTTGAAACATCATCATAACAAGGTCAAAAAAATAGCCTTTCCTTACACTTATAAGGCTATATTGGGTGGATTTATACTTGTATTGTAATTATACCATATATATGGCTCATTGGGAAGGAATTTTGGGGATTTTTTCAGGGCGTTTTAGGATTGTTTAACTGAAGTTATATCAGGCAGTTACCAGTTCTCCTGTCTTATAACTTAGGCGGTCCCACTCCAAATATTGTCGGTATGTATCTCTTCTGGTTCCAGACTAACTCGCCAAGCTTCCATGACATAGTAACATCCCAGCTTATGGCATCATCGCCCCTGACCAAAACATCGGGATTTGCTCCTGCATCCCAGTGCCAGTAGTCGGTAACATATCTATCGAGTCCGTTATTAGGGACAGGTTCCCGAATAAACCTGTGACAGCTTCTGCTTTGCTGTGGTAGACGTTTCTTATAAATACTAATTAGTGAGCATTAACATCTGTCCCTATTTAGTTTAGCATTGGGGTTTGTCGCGGCGCTGTCAACATTCGCTATATCATAATAGTAGCCTATCTGATCAATCTAATCCGGGTGGGAGGCCAGTAAATCAAAAATGCCTTTCCTATGAGGTATTTTTTGGGTAGAAAACCCCAATATCTACTATCGCGGCTGGAGATGCTATTGTCTCCCAAGACATAATATGCATCTTCAGGGACTGTAATAGTCTTATCTTCCTCGCCAAAATTACCTGCATTATAATAATATCTTTCCCGCATAACAGAATCTGTTTCAACTATCTTATCATTTATCAGGATACTACCATGTGCAATTTTAACATTTTCTTCAGGTAGGCCCACTAGTCTTTTTATGAAATCCTTCTTCTTATCCTCGGGAGAGAGAAATACGATTACGTCTCCCCTTTCCGGCTTTTTAAATTTATATATGAATTTATTTACAAGTATCCTATCGCCCTCGATCAAAGTAGGCCTCATAGAACCAGTGGGTATCTTAAAGGCCTGCACGATAAAGGTCCTTATTATCAACGCCAGGATTACAGCTATAATTACCGGCTCGACCCATTCTTTTATGAAATAACGCATCCTGTCGTTCATATATTCTCCTCTCAAATCTTCAATGCTGCTAGAAATGCCTCCTGCGGAATCTGTATTTTACCGAACTGTTTCAGGCGCTTCTTGCCTTCTTTTTGTTTCTCCCAGAGTTTACGTTTACGCGTGATATCCCCGCCGTAACATTTTCCCGTTACATGCTTTCCCAATGGTGCGACTCTGCTCCTGGCTAAAATTTTACTGCCTATAGCTGCCTGTATTATGACTTCGAAAAGCTGTCGCGGGATCAATTCCTTTAATTTTTCAGTCAGGGACCTGCCTTTAAACTCTGCCTTTTCTCTATGTACAATGGAAGAAAGCGCCTCACAGGGTTGGCCGTTTATCAATATGTCCAGCTTAACAAGGTCACTGGACCTGTATCCTGCTATCTCGTAATCAAGAGAGCCATATCCCCTTGTAACGGATTTTATCTTATCGTAAAAATCTACTATAAGTTCTGATAATGGTATCTCAAATATCAATTTTACCTTGTCCTGGGAGATATATTCTGTTGATTTATACTCTCCGCGTTTAGACTTACAGAATTCAATGATCGTACTCACTGAATCATGAGGTATCAAAATATATGTATTTGCATACGGTTCCAGGATGTCCATTATATTTTGAGGCTCTGGTAATTTACTGGGGTTATCTACCTCTATCTCATTACCTTTTTTATCTTTAACCATATACACCACACTAGGAGTTGCAAGGACCAGATTAAGGTCATATTCTCTCTCAAGGCGCTCCTGGACTATCTCCATATGTAGCAGTCCCAGAAAACCGCACCTGTAACCAAAGCCCAGCGACTGTGAGCTTTCAACTTCGTATATAAAAGATGCGTCGCTTAATTTTAATTTTTCAACAGCATTCTTTAATGCATCGAAGTCTTTTGCATTCACAGGATATATCCCGCAAAATACCATGGGTTTTATTTGTCTGTAACCCGGCAATGGCCTTTCTGCAGGACGCTTCGCCTCTGTAACAGTATCCCCGTTAATAACTTCCTTGGCTTCTTTAATCTGGCATGTAACATAACCAACCTCACCGCTAGAGAGTATTTCTACAGGATCCATTCGCGGCCTGAAGATACCGACCTCCTGCACCTCATACCTTTTGGAAGACGACATCATCAGTATATTAAGGCCTTTTTGGATACTGCCGTTTACAACCCTTATGTAAATAATAACACCTTTGTATACATCGTATGAAGAATCAAATATCAGTGCCTGGAGAGGTTCTTTTTCGCTCCCTGCAGGCGGAGGCATGTCTTTGACTATCCTCTCGAGAATCTCTTCTGTGCCTATACCTTCTTTAGCGCTTGCCATAATTATATAATCCTGATCAAGTTTTAATATACTTTTAATCTCATCTTTTACCCTCTCCGGTTCAGCATTCTGCAGATCGATCTTATTTATAACCGGTATAATTTTAAGTCTTTTTTCAAGTGCCTGCTGAAGATTCGCAACTGTCTGCGCCTCAACACCCTGTGCTGCATCAACCAAAAGAACCGCGCCTTCGCAAGCAGAAAGGGATTTTGAGACCTCGTAACTAAAATCCACATGACCGGGCGTATCTATAAGGTTTAATTCATAGACATTGCCGTCTTTTGCTTTATATGACATCCTTACCGCACTTGCCTTAATAGTAATACCCCGCTCACGTTCCAGATCCATGTCATCAAGAATCTGTTCCCTGAATTGCCTGGCATTGATCGTGTGGGTAAACTGCAACAGTCTATCAGCAAGAGTTGATTTACCGTGATCTATATGTGCTATTATGCAAAAATTTCTTATCTTGTTTATGTCCATAGTCTATAATAAAAATAAGGGCGAGGTAACCTCGCCCCTACTTTATATCAAATGCTATTTTCTTTCCGAATTCCAGATATTTTTCAGCCAAGTCTTCACTAGATGCCTCTGCGTATATCCTGAGTATAGGTTCAGTACCGGAGAGTCTCATAATAAGCCAGCTATCGTCTTCCAATATGAATTTATAGCCATCGTATGATTTGATCTCTTTTACTGGCTTGTTCAAGATTTGTTCTGGCGGGCTGGTTTTAAGGAATTCCATGAGTTTTTTCTTTTTATCATCAGGATAAAACTTATCTATTCTTTTATAATGAAATTTCCCGTATTCTTTCTCCACAGAAGCCATGATATCCAAGATGCCTTTTTTTCTATATGCCATCATTTCTATAAGCAATATACCCAAAAGCATGCCGTCCCTTTCAGGTATATAGTTCTTTACGCCTATACCGCCGGATTCCTCTCCCCCTATCAGTATATCTTCGTCAAGCATAAGCCTGCATATATATTTGAAACCGACCGGCGTCTCATACAGTTTAAGGTTATATTTTTTAGCTATCCGCTCTATGAGGGTTGTATTAGAAACCGTCTTAACAACCGCGCCTTTCCATTTTTTATCCTCAATAAAGTGCAGTAAAAGTAATGCCATGACCTGGCCGGCGTTCATATATCCGCCTCCGGGTGTGACTGCACTGATCCGATCCGCATCTCCGTCATTTACAATCGCAATATCATATTTACCTTTTTTCATCTCCTGAAATACTGCTTCAAGGTTCTTAGGGATAGGCTCGGGATTTACACCTCCGAAAAGCGGATCACGGCCTGATCTCATCTGTGTAATTTTAATCTTTGTATCTTTTAAGATCTCTTTTATATAGCCGTCACCCACGCCGTGCATGCAATCGACAAGGACCTTAAGTTTTGCCTTTTTCAAGAGGGGCATATCTATATACGAGGTTATAAACTTAAGGTAGCCGGATTTTAAATCAACGACTTTCACGATGCCTGAGGAAATGCCTTCTTTTAATGAGATATGATTTACTTTATTTTTGCCGATATAAGACTCTACGGATTCAGTAATGCCTTCATCAGCAGTGCTCGCATAGGATGCCTTTATCTTTATCCCATTATAGCTAGGCGGATTATGACTGGCTGTTATCATTATTCCGCCTGATAAACGATTATTTTTTATTGCCAGGCTTACTAGAGGCGTGGGCACTGCTTTATCTGATAGTAAAACTTTAATGCCGTTACCTGCAAGCACTTCACTTACTAGTTCAGCGTATTTTTCGGACAAAAATCTCCAGTCGTAACCCACTACAAAAGTAACGCCAACTCCATTAAAATGGTCTGCTACTGCCTGAGAGACTATCCGTACATTCTCAAATGTAAAATCCTCTGATATAATTGCCCTCCACCCGTCAGTGCCAAATTTAATTGCCATAGCTTTTTCCTTTTTTACTGTTATTCGGAACGCAATCTCCTTACTGCTTCTTTAGGGTCACTTGAACTGAAAAAATACGACCCTGCTACGATTATATTCGCGCCGGCTTCTATGAGAACACCGACATTCCTGTCATTTATACCGCCGTCGACCTCGATATCCCCGGGATAAACTTTTCTTAATTCTCTTAACTTCGGCAACGCATACTCAATAAACTTCTGTCCGCCGAATCCAGGATGAACTGACATAAGCAAGATCATGTCAACATCTTTGAGAAGACCCTGCATACAACTAATAGGTGTGTCAGGATTTATAGATATCCCTGCCTTTTTCCCGAATCCCCTGATTTGACCAAGCACGTCTCTTATTCTACCTTCGTTTATTTTATCCGCTGTCTTCGACATTCCTTTTAGGTTTTCGGGTTTAGGGTTTAGCGTTTCATCCAAAGGATACGCCTCTACATGTATAGTTATAATATCGCTTCCGGAGTCTGCAAATTCCTTTATAAATTTATGGGGTGAATCAATCATTAAATGTACGTCAAGAGGCAAGTTCGTTGATTTTTTCACTGCCTTGACAATAATAGGCCCGATAGTAATATTCGGCACAAAATGGCCGTCCATTACGTCAACATGTATCAAATCCGCGCCTGAGTCCTCGACCTTTTTTATCTCATCTTCTAATCTTGTAAAATCAGCTGAAAGTATGCTTGGTGCGACTAATATCCTTTTATTCATAAGGAATTCAACTCCCTCTCTATTTCCTTTGCCTCTTTATCCTTTACAGGGCCCACGAGCGCGAGATTGAGATTTTTATCGATAAAAATAGATTTTGCCACGCGTTGCAAATCAGAACCGGATACAGAATCCATTTTTTTAATTATATCACTTTTGTCAGGGAGTTCATCCTGGGAAATCACCTTTTCGCCTAACCAAAGCATGTGAGACAATGTTTCTTCTAGCGCAAGTAAGAGCTGAACCTTGAAAAACTCTTTGGCCATCGCCAGTTCTTTCTTTAAAACAGGCTTCGACGCGATCTTTCTTAATTCTTGTATAATAACCTTGACTGCTTCTTTAACCTTCTTATGCTCAATCCCTGCATTTATTATAAACGCGCCGGTTTCCTTATACTTTTTTATCTCTGTCCCGATCTCATAAGCAAGGCCTCTTTTTTCCCTTACATTCTCAAATAGCCTGGAAGACATGTTTGCCCCTAAGATAATATGCAAAAGGCCCAGGATGTATCTATCCTTATGCGTGCTCCCGAATGTATGCATACCCATGGAAAGGTGTGACTGTTCAGTAGCCTTGTAAAAGACCTTTATCTGCGGCGTGCGTTGGGAATTACTGAATTCGACAAAATGCGGAGGCCGGCTTTTTACATTTTCGGAAAACATTTTATTTATCCTGCCGAGTATGGCATCGCGATTGAAATTCCCGCATAAAACCACGACGATATTTTTAGGTATATAGTTTTTATTCTTATAGTCCAATAAGTCTTTCCTTGTGATAGAATTTACGCTTTTAATAGTCCCAGCAATAGAAATCCCTAAAGGATGGCGAGGCCACATTAACCCGCTCAAGATGTCATACACATGATGATTAGGCAGGTCGAGATACATTTTTATTTCCTCGATTATCACGTTACGCTCACGCCTGATATCATCCTCATCCATATGAGCGTGCAATGCCATATCAGAAATAACATCTAAAGCATTATCTATATGAACGCTGCTAACCTTGGCCAGATAACATGTCATCTCCTCGGAGGTAAACCCGTTTAAAGAACCGCCTCTGCCTTCGATATCCTCTTTGATTTTACGACTGCTCCTAGAGGGGGTGCCTTTAAAGACCATATGCTCTAAAAAATGGGATATCCCGGAAACATCCGCTTTTTCATCTCTCGAACCTACGGCAATCCACACCCCTATCGCAGATGACGCCATGTGCGGCATATGGTTTAATATTACACGAAGTCCGTTATTTAGATTTATTCTTTCGTACATTCCGAATCCAGATATGCCTGTAAGATTAACTGAGCTGCAATCTTATCAATATAGGCCTTGCGTTTCTTCCTGGAGACATCTGCCCCTAAAAGTACGCGCTCAGCCTGAGCTGTAGTAAGCCTCTCGTCCACCATCTCAATGTCAATTGATACTTCCTTCTCTAATAGAGAG
>JAHJHC010000107.1 GCA_018824145.1 Candidatus Omnitrophota bacterium
AATTCACATTATAAACAAAAAGAAAAGGTAGCCAAAAGAAAAAAGGCTACTACTACATTTAATCAAAAGCGGACACATCACTTGTTAGAAACAGCGGACATCTTGACATGTTAGTTACATAGTTTGCAATTTAAATTGACAAATATATAACCCTTTGATAAAATTAAAACACGAATTACTATAGAGAGGTGGAAGATGGCGCAGTTATTCAAATTGGTTAAAAAAGGTATTGATTATATACTAGGTTTTTTCTCAAATGATATGGGGATCGATCTGGGCACTGCGACGACACTTGTCTATGTAAAAGGTCAGGGCATAGTTCTCTGTGAGCCGTCGGTGGTGGCTATCCAGAAAGGATCGCATAGTGTTTTGGCAGTAGGAGAAGAGGCAAAGCGTATGTTGGGGAGGACCCCGGGTAACATAGTAGCTATAAGGCCTATGAAGGATGGCGTAATTGCGGATTTCGAGATCACAGAAGATATGCTCAGGTATTTTATAAAAAAGGTCCATAATCGCAGGGTTTTTGTTAGACCGCGTATGGTCATTGCGATCCCATCGGGGATTACAGAGGTTGAAAAGCGCGCAGTAAAGGATTCCGCAGAACATGCCGGAGCGCGTGAGGTCTATCTGGTTGAAGAGCCTATAGCAGCTGCTATAGGCGTTGGGCTTCCGATTCAAGAGCCTAGCGGTAATATGATTATTGATGTGGGAGGTGGCACTACGGAGATAGCTGTTATATCTCTTGCGGGAATAGTATTTTCGCGTTCTATACGTATAGGCGGAGACGAGTTGGATGAGGCTATAATCGAACATTTGAAGAAGGCTTATAATTTGATGATCGGTGAACGTACAGCAGAAGAGATAAAAATAAAGATAGGGTCTGCGTATCCTCTCGAAGAAGAGTTGACAATGGAGGTGCGTGGCCGTGATTTAGTAGCGGGGTTACCTAAGACAATAACGATTTCTTCCGAAGAAATAAGAGAGGCGGTTCAGGGTCCGATTTCAGCGGTTCTGGAAGCGACTAGAATGACGCTTGAGCGTACACCTCCGGAACTTTCAGCAGACCTCATCGAGAGGGGTATTATCTTGGCAGGGGGCGGTGCGTTATTAAGAGGCTTGGATAAACTTATTAGTGAAGAGACAGGTTTACCTGTCCATGTGGCCGAAGACCCGATGACAGCTGTGGCAATCGGTACGGGGAAGGTATTGAGCGAAATAAGGTATCTGAAAAAAGTTACGGTGCGGTCAAAATTAGAATTTTAATGGTGCGTGGAAAAAAAACAATTTTCTTTTTCTTATATAGTAATTTTTATTGTTATCCTCGGTTTGTTATTCCTTCCTCAACTCTTCTCAAGTGAAGTCCGCATAAAAATTCTGAATATATTTAGAGTGCCGTTGAAAGTGAGTTCAGGCATATTCTATGTTTTGCGTGACGTCTCCCGTTTTAAAGAATTGCGGGATGAGAATAAGATTTTAAGAGATAATCTGAGTAGTCTGAAGAAAGAGATGTTGAATCTACAGGAGGCCGGCCTTGAAAATCAAAGGTTGAAAGACCTCCTTGGTTTTAGGGATAAGGAAAAACGCAAGTTTATACCTGCCATGGTTATTGCCAGAGACCCCCTCGGATTGCACGATACGATAATTATTGATAAGGGTAAAAGAGATGAGGTGAGTAAAGATATGGTTGTTATAAGCGGTAACGGCCTTGTCGGCAGGGTAAGAGAGTGTGGCTGGAGTATTTCAAGGGTACTTCTTATTACGGATTGCGATTCGGTGCTTAGCGCTATCGTGCAGAGGACGAGAGAAGAAGGTGCAGTTATCGGGACAAGGTCAGGGATCATTATGAAATATTTGGAATTAGATAGTTCTGTCAAAGAAGGTGACAGGGTAATGACTTCCGGATTCGGTGACGTGTTTGAAAAGGGGATATTGATAGGTGAAGTATCGTCGATAGAAAAGGATTCCAGTTCCCTTTATATGAAAGCAATGATAAAACCAGAGGTTGATATAGCTAGATTGGAAGAGGTTCTTGTTATAAGGTGATCTATGTTTTTTATCTGGCTGATTTTAGCAGGTTTACTGCAATTGACTTTTGTAATGGATTTGAATCTTTTTGTGCTTTTAGCGGTTTTTCCAGGTCTAAGGAAAGGGCCGTTTGCGGGATTACTTATGGGGGCAGTAACAGGTATATTTGTGGGGTTCATATCTGCCTCGCATTTTGCGGTGAACATCGCGCTTTATAGTCTGGTGGGATTTCTTTCCGGTGCGGTCAGGGCCCATATATACTATAAAGAAAATATTTTTATGGAGTTTGTGTTTTCATTCTGCGGAGTAATTATATTTTATTCTGCTTATTTTATTCTGACTAACACTGTCAAGAGTTCTATTTTTTCTACTGCTTTATTTTCAGCTGCACTCTCGCCGTTAATATTTAAGATTGTCAAAATATAGCTATGCGGATCAAGTCTATACAATATTCTTTTATAACGTTTTTTATCCTGCTTGGGTTTTGTCTTTACTATCTTCAGATTGTAAAGGGCCCTTTGTACAGAGGACTAAGTTACAGGAATAGTATCCGTCTTTTGAACATAACCGGACCCAGAGGGATTATTTATGATACAAAGAAGAGGGGAGTGGCTTTGAATGAGCTTTCTTTCGGGGTTTTTATTGTGCCTCAGGAAGTAGAGGATTTTGACGCTGAGATCAATGCACTATCTGAAATTTTAGGTGTTTCAGAAAGCCTGTTGAAGAGGAACTATAAGCGAAATTATCAGGCACCGTTTGCGCCGTGTGAGTTGATAAGGGATATATCGAAAAGAGATGCGATTATTATAGAAGAGTTAAAGTTGGATATGCAGGGGGTCCTCGTTAAAGAGATCCCTTTAAGGAGGTACCCATATAAAGAGGCGCTGGCACATGTCATTGGTTATATCGGAGAGATCGATAGGAGAGAACTTTTTTCGCTTAAAAGTTATGGTTACAGGGTCAAGGATTTTATAGGTAAGGCCGGCATAGAAAAAGTGGCTGACAATTTTTTGCGCGGAAAAAATGGTGGTATGCAGATACAGGTTAATAATAGAGGGCAGCAAGTGAAAGTGTTAAACGTCAGGGAGCCGAGAGAGGGTAGAGACGTATATTTGACGATAGATGCCCAGTTTCAGCTCTTTATATGGAGAATGATGAGGAGTGAAAAGGGGGCTGCAATCTTTATGGATCCTCGTAATGGAGAAATATTGAGTTTGGTTAGTTCCCCTTCGTATGATCCTAATATTTCGTTGGCTGATGTATTAAATGCTGAAGACTCTCCGCTTTTAAACAGGGCTATTATGGGGCAATATCCACCGGGGTCGCTTTTTAAGTTAGTCGTAGCCCTGGCGGGTTTGGAATCGGGGAAGATCCTTGCTGATCAAAGTTTTCAGTGCCGGGGGAAATTGGATATAGGTAGCGGTGAGTTTAACTGCTGGAACCTGGATGGCCATGGTAATATGGCGCTTAGAGACGCTATAATCCAATCGTGCAATGTTTATTTTTATAATACGGGGATTTTACTTGGCGTTGAAAAGATCTGTGAATATGCCAAGCTTTTGGGTTTTAGTAAAAAAACAGGCATCGAGCTTTTTGGAGAGACCAAAGGTCTTGTGCCGTCTAGGGTATGGAAAAGAATAGAAAAAGGAGAGGGCTGGTTTACCGGAGATACTGCGAATCTATCAATAGGACAGGGGTATTTATTGGCTACACCTTTGCAGGTCGTGCGTATGATTGCCTGTGTCGCAAATGGAGGAATGCTGGTGGAGCCGCATGTTGTGAAAGGTGTCGGCGAGACCTGGATTAGCGGCCACAAGAATATAAGGCTTAAAATCAAGAAGGAAAATCTGGATATTATTAGAGATGCTATGAGAGGGGTCGTTGAAGATAGACATGGGACAGGGAGATTAGCGTGGAATAGTTACGTAACTCTTTCCGGAAAGACTGGGACGTCACAAGTGGGCGGAGACTTAAGGCCACATGCGTGGTTTGGCGGTTTTGCGCCTTCAGAGAATCCTGAGATTAGTTTTGTGATTTTCTTGGAGCATGGCGGGTCAGGAGGAGATATAGCGGCTTTGATGGTGAGAAAGGCCATGGAATATTGGTTTATACATAAGAAGTAGGGGCTATGTTAAATTTAAAAAAATATAAAAACTTCGATTGGATCCTGTTGGCTAGTGCAATAGCCATTTTCATTCTCGGTCTTTTGTTTTTGTTCAGTTCTACATATCCGAATAATACAGATTTTGTGTTTAGACAGATAATGTGGTTTCTTGTGGGTGTGTTGGCGCTTTTATTTATAGCAAATGTGAATTATAGAAAGATAGTCGGCATCGGGCATATATTTTATTTTTTGACAGTAGTCCTGCTCTTATCAGTCTTTATCTTCGGAAGCCGCAGGCTTGGTGCGCAGAGGTGGTTAGTGATAGGAGGTTTTAATATACAGCCTTCAGAGTTTGGAAAGCTATTCGTAATACTTTCCTTGGTCCAGTATCTTGCGAGTCAAAAAAAGTACCGTAACCTGAAGAATATTGTTGTTCCTTTAGGTATGATAGCTGTTCCTTTTATTCTAATATTGCGGCAGCCGGATCTTGGCACCGCACTTATGTTTGTCCCGGTGTTGATAATCTTATTGTATGTATGGGGTTTACCTTTGAGGAATTTATTTTTTATGGTTTTGTGCGGCGCTTTATTTTCGCCATTTGGCTGGTTTTTGTTGAAGGATTATCAGAAGGATAGACTATTAGTGTTTATGGATCCTGGTAGAGACCCATTAGGCGCAGGATATACTGTTATACAGTCCAGGATAGCTATAGGTTCAGGCGGGTTTTTTGGGAAAGGGTGGCTATCAGGCACGCAGAATCAGCTGAATTTTCTTGCGGAAAGGCATACGGATTTTATATTTTCTGTAGCAGGAGAAGAGTGGGGATTTTTAGGCGGGATTATTTTGCTGGGATTATATTATATATTGATTAAAAGGGCGATTTCTATAGCTGAAAAGACACCTGACCCGTGCGGCAAACTATTAGCAGTGGGACTTGCTACTATGATAGGGATCCAGGTAGTCGTAAACTTGAGTATGACAATGGGGTTTATGCCGGTTGTAGGGCTGCCTCTTCCGCTTGTGAGTTATGGCGGCTCGTCACTTTTAGTTACACTGATGGCAGTGGGACTTTTGGAGAGTATAGCAGTGCATAGATAGAGTTAAATTCGGGACACATCCCAATTTTCTCAAATTTTCTTTTTCATATAGAGAAAATTGGGATGTGTCCCGAATTTAAGTTCCGAGCGAAGCGAGGCTAATTTATGACGGATAATATCTTAAAACCAGGACGATATATTAATGGCGAGTGGAATTCAGTTCATAAGGAATGGAAGGAAGGTGTTCTTAAGGTAGCGCTTTGTTTTCCTGATATATATGAGATTGGGATGAGTCACCTGGGTATGAAAATACTTTACGGTATTTTGAATCAGGAAGAAGATGTAGTCTGTGATAGAATCTTTGCGCCTTGGAGTGACATGGAAAAAAAGATACGATTGGGCCAGGCAGAGTTTTTGTCTCTTGAAAGCGGACGGAGATTAAAGGAGTTTGACATTATCGGATTTTCACTTCAATATGAGATGAATTTTGTGGATGTTTTGAATATGCTGGATTTAGGCGGGGTGCCTATCTTTTCTAACCAGAGGTCAGGACATGACTCTATAGTTATAGCGGGTGGGGTGGGTGTCTTTAATCCTGAAGTGATGGCGGATTTTATAGATGTGTTTGTGGTCGGAGAGGCAGAAGAGGCGATCCTGGAGATAGTTAGCGTTGTTAGATCCTGGATGCTGGATCCTGGATGCTGGAGAACCAAAGCGTTAGAAGAACTTTCAAAAATAAATGGCGTATATGTACCAATATCCAGCATCCAGCATCCAGTATCCAGCATCAAAAAACGGATTATTAAAAATTTGGATACCGCATATTTTCCCACAAACCCAATCGTTCCATATATACAGATTGTTCATGACAGGATAGGTATCGAGATTATGCGTGGTTGCCCGCATAGATGCAGATTTTGTCAGGCGTCCAAGATCTTTCAACCTCTAAGAATACGTTCTGTGGAAAAGATTTTAGAAATAACTAGCCGTTCCGTCGAAAACACCGGCTATGAAGAGATATCTCTATTGTCTCTTTCTACTTGCGATTATCCTTTTATGGAAGAGCTTGTAAGAAAATTAGAGGAAAGATTTAGGGCTTTAGGTGTAAAAATATCTTTGCCTTCTTTGAGAGTGGAAACTTTTAATAATGATAGGATGCCCGGCATTGTGAAAAGGGCTGGACTTACATTTGCGCCGGAGGCAGGCAGTGACCGGTTGAGAAATCGTTTGAATAAAACTATGGAAAATGAAGATATAATTAAGAAGGCTAATCTCGCACTTAAATCCGGATGGAGGAAGGTGAAATTGTATTTTATGTTGGGTTTACCTGATGAGACATATGAAGACTTGGATGCAATAATAGAGCTTTCCCTGCAGATAAAAAGCGTAAGTTTAAGCATTAACCCGTTTATACCAAAACCTCATTCTGGATTTGAAAGGGGAGCGATGGATGATGTTAACTTGTTGAAAGATAAACAGAGATATCTACTTTCGAGGCTCAATGCTAAGCCTTCCGGCAAAAGAATAAGGGTGGATTTCCCTGTCCCAGAGATGAGTGTTATTGAGGCAGTAATATCACGGGGAGATAGAAAGGTGGGAGGGCTCATTTATAGGGTATGGGAAAAAGGTGCCAGGCTTCAAGCCTGGGGGGAATGTTTTGATTATAAGATCTGGGAAGAATGCTTTACGGAGTGCGGTATTGATCCTAAAGATTATTTGAAGAAGAGACTGGATGATGAAATTTTGCCCTGGAGTTTTGTAGAGGCTTGAACTTGGATTTATTGTGGTGTATACTGTGGGCAAGTGCTGAATTAGCGTTTAGCGCTTAGCGGATAGCGTATAGGAAATAAAAAGACTATCCGCTAAGCGCTAAACGCTATACGCTAAAAGTGGAGGCTTATATGATGAGTTTCATGAAAAAGATGTCTATTGTTCCAAAAGGGTTGAGATATAAAACCATGGTTGCCTTTTCTCTTATGTCAGTTATCCCTTTACTTATCTGCGTCTGGCTTGTTACGACTTATATATTTCCCAATATAAATTTGTTCTTTGGGCTATCTATAGGTAATATAAGCCTTATATTATTAATAGCTGTGTTTATATCTCTGTTAGGGCTTTATATTACAAAAGAAATAATAGACCCTGTTGTAAAAATAGCAGATGAGGCTAAGATGATAGCAGTCGGTAAGATGCCTATGATGGTTAAAACCAGCCTTCGTGAAGACGAAATAGGAGATCTCTCCAAGTCATTAAATGCTATGACTCAAAAGATCAAAGAGAATGTGGAAGAGTTAAAAACATATGAGAGTAGGATAAGGCTGATAAACCTTGAGATAAATAAAAAGGTAATGGCATTGTCTAGTGTATTGCAGATAGGAAATCTTATAACTTCCAATACAAGTCTTGCGGCTGTGTTGGATTTTTTATTGCAGAAAACCCAAGATATAGTGCCGGATTCAGTATCTTTTGTAATGTTACTGGATGATGCCTCGGAAGAATTTAAGGTAATTGCGAATTGTAATATTGAAAAGGTAGAGATAGAGAGGCTGATAGTGAAAAAAGAGGAGGTTGTATCGCAAATTGTTATAGTGGATAAAGATACCCCGGCAAGTCATGGGATAGCAAGCAAGATAATTGCAGAGCTGGGGTTGAAAAATATTATCCTGTTGCCGATAATTGTATCTATTAGGAAGTATGGCATCCTTGCTATCGGTAATAAAAAGCAAGATTTTGTATTTAGTGAAGATGAAAAGGAAGTCCTGAACGTATTCTTAAAACAGGCCTCTATAGCAGTTGAGAATGATATATTACTAAAGACAGCCAAAGAGCTTGCTGTAAGGGATGAATTAACCGGTCTTTATAACCAGAGTTATATACATGCCAGTCTTAATGAGGAGATAAAAAGGTCTATATTGTATCAGAGGTCTTGTGGGTTGTTGCTTGTTGACATAGACGATTTCAGGAAATTCAAGGAAGAGTTTGGGAAGGAGAAGGCAGAAGTGCTTCTGAGGATTTCAGGCGAGCTTCTTAAAGGCGCCCTGACAGAAGTAGATAAGGTGGCGCGTTTAAGAGATGATAGATTTGCAATTGTTTTACCCGAAAAGAATAAAAAACAGGCGACCTATATAGCAGAAGAGATCAGGAAGAAGATGGAATCGGGAGTTTGTAAGATTTTGAAGATTTCCAATAAGGTAACTGTATGTATAGGGGTCAGCGAAAATCCTATAGACGGTTCGAATGCAAATGAACTTATGGATGAAGCAGAGAAGATTCTAAAACGAGCAAAGTCTCTGGGTAAGAATCGAGTGGCTGTGTGATCCGTTTAGTCCGTTGAGCCCGTTATAACATAAGGAAAGGAGTTACGATGTCATTAGATTTAAATCAATTACTAAAAGACATGGTTGAAAAAAATGCTTCAGATTTACATTTAGGCGTTGGTACTGTGCCGCATATGAGGGTAGATGAGCGCCTGGTTCCTATCGGTGAAGAAATACTGGATCAACATTCTTCAAAGGATTTGATATATTCCATTCTTACCGGTGAAAATAGAGCGCGGTTTGAAAGAGATAAAGAGTTGGATTTTGCGTTTAGTAGGGAAAAGCTTGGTAGATTCCGTGTTAATGTGTTCTGGCAGCGGGGATATGTGGGGGCTGCAATCAGGGCCTTGCCTTTTAAGATTATGAGTTTTGAAGAATGCGGTTTACCTATAAGGGTGGTAGAAGGCTTTTGCAGAAAGCCGAAGGGACTGGTGCTTGTTACAGGCGCTACTGGTAGCGGCAAATCTACGACACTTGCTTCAATGGTAAATTGGATCAATCAAAGGAGGGATTGTCATATAATCACTGTGGAAGACCCTATAGAATATGTTCATTCTAATAAGAAGGCGATAGTAGACCAGCGAGAGGTCGGCAGTGATACACTTTCTTTTGCCGGTGCACTTAAACACGTTTTAAGAGAAGACCCCGATGTTATTTTGATAGGTGAGATGCGGGATCTGGAGACGATAGAGGCTGCATTGGTTATTGCCGAGACAGGACATCTGGTATTTGCTACTTTGCATACTTCTGATAGCGTGCAGTCTATGAATCGTATTATCGACGTGTTTCCTGCAAGGCAACAACCTCAGGTTAGGGCTCAGCTTTCTTTTATATTATTGGGTATTCTTTCACAGCAGTTGATCCCGGATAGTTCAGGAAAGGGCAGGGTCCTTGCTGTAGAGATATTGACGGCAAACCATGCAATAAAAAGCCAGATCAGAGAGTCTAAGATACACCAGATTTATTCTGCGATACAAACCGGTCAAAAAGAAGGTATGCAGACCATGAATCAATCTTTATTTGAGCTGTATCTAAAAGGGGCTATCTCAAAGGAAGAGGCATTGGGTAGGACTACTGAATTACAGGATTTGGAGAGGATGTTCAAGGAGAAGAAGTAAAATTATGCCTAGGCGTATTGTTTCGAAACAATTAGGACAGCTTCTTATAGAGCTAAAGGTCATTACTAAAGAACAGTTAACCTATGCCCTTGAATTGCAGAAGCAAAAAGGCGGGCTTATCGGCCAGGTCCTTGTTGAACTTGGGTATGCGAGTGAGAAGTCTATTGCCCAGGCCTTAACAGCTCAATATGGGTTTCCTTATCTGCCTCTTGAGAATTATGAGATAGATCCGGATATTGTCAAGATCGTCCCTAAGAATGTGGCTGATCAATTTTGTCTGATTCCCATAGATAAGATCGGAAATAATCTTACAATTGCAATGTCGAATCCTTTGAATGCCCTTGCAATAGAGGATATAGAGTTACTTTCGGGCCTGTATGTCCAGGTTTTTGTAAGCACAGGTTCGGATATTAGCAAGGCGATAGAGAAATATTATAAATAAACTAAAAAGTTAAAAGTAAAAACGCAAAATCAAAACTCAAAAGGCATAATTTAAAAGAAAAAAAATTGGATTTTTAATTGTACTTTTTACTTTTTCGTTTTTACTTTTGACTTTATCTTTATATGTATTCTTTAAGAGAACGTCTAACTGAAATACTGATAAAAAACGGTGTTGTTTCCGAATCGCAGCTAAAGAAAGCGCTTAAGGTTCAGAAACAAAAGGGTAGTCCTCTGAAAGATATCTTAATCGAGCTCGGATTCGTAAATGAAAAAGATTTAATGGCGGCCTTAAGCCAGGATCTTGGTATTCCGCCGATAGCGCTTTCCCGCTTTAAAATCGAACCTGAAATCCTAAAACTTATACCTAGTGACCTGGTGAAGAAATATCAGATAGTCCCTGTTTCTAAAGTCGGAAATATTCTTACGGTTGCAATGTCAGACCCTCTGAATGTGTTTGCAATAGATGATGTCAGGGCTATTACAGGCCTTGAGATAGGTATGATTATGGCCTCTCCCAAAGAGGTGCAACAGATAATAGATAAACTTTATGAGGAAGATACGCATGAGGTATTAGAAGGGTTGATGAAGGATATTAGGGCCGAAGATCTGGAGATTATAAGAGCGGATACCCTTGAGGAGAAGGTGGATTCAGAGAAGCTTTTTACGCTCATAGAAGATGCGCCTGTAGTAAAATTGACAAATATGATATTGGAAGGTGGTATAAAGGCGAAGTCCAGCGATATACTTATAGAACCTATGGAGAGTTCTGTTCGTGTGCGTTTTAGAATAGACGGGGTGTTGAAAGAGGTTGAATCCGTCCCGAAGAATATGCAGGAATCTATAGTATCAAGGATAAAGGTTATGTCTCAATTGAATATTGCAGAACGCAGATTGCCGCAGGAGGGGAGATTTAAGTTAAGGATGGATAATAACGAGGTTGATTTGAGGGTTTCTATTTTACCTTCGTCTAGAGGAGAGAAGGTCGCACTTAGAATACTGGATAAATCACAGGCAATGCTCGATATTGAACGGCTGGGATTTGAGAAGGATTCTGTGCAAATACTTGAAAAGGATGCTTCTCAGCCACATGGGATGATACTCGTGTGCGGGCCGACTGGAAGCGGCAAGACTACCACACTTTACTCTTTGCTGAAATACGTCCATGATCCGGAAAAGAATATTATTACAGTTGAGGATCCCGTTGAATACCAGATACACGGGGTAAATCAAGTTACGGTTAAAGCAGATATAGGCCTTACGTTTCCTATCGCATTGAGGTCTATTTTAAGACAGGATCCTGATGTGATTATGATAGGTGAGATAAGGGATTTTGATACAGTCGATATAGCTATAAAGTCTGCTCTTACAGGGCATCTGGTTTTCTCAACGCTCCATACTACGACAGCATGCGGTTCAGTAGTAAGACTCGTAAATATGGGTGTGGAACCTTTTTTAATAAGCGCATCGTTGAGGGTGATAGTTGCACAGAGATTGATTCGTAAGTTGTGTGCGAAATGTAAGGAAGAATACAAGCCGAACGAGACTATTATCTCCAAATTGGGTATAGATACTAGTAAGATTAAAAAGAGTGCTTTTTGTAAACCAAAGGGATGCAGGCAGTGTTTGGAGACTGGTTATAGCGGGAGAGTCGCTATATGTGAAATTTTGAGTATGAGTCATTCAGTAAGGGATTTGATTCTGAATAGGGCGCGGGAAAGCGAGATAAAGAAGGTTGCAAGAGAAGAAGGGATGAGGACGCTTAGAGAAGACGGGATTACAAAAATGATTGGTGGAGTTACAAGTCTGGAGGAGATTTTAAGGGTAACGATAGCGGATGAATGAGTTATTGTATGGAATTTCAAGTATCAAAAAAGGTTCCCGAGCAGGAGGCGAGGGCTAACTTATGGCTAAATCATTACACGATAGATTAAGTCAGGTCTTGATCAGGGATAAGCTTGTTACAGAGACTCAGCTTAAACACGCCAAGGAAATACAGTTTAAGGAAGGAGGTAGTTTAAGCGGGATACTGATTAAGGAAGGCATGATAAATGAAAAAGATTTAATGTCTGTTATGAGCCGTGCCTTCAGTATCCCTGCTATAAATCTATCGAGCTACAAAGTAGAAGAGGATAGTGTGAGTCTTATACCAGAGAAGATCGCAAGACAATATCTTGTGGTCGCTATATGTAAATTGTCCAATACACTCATAGTGGCAATGGCTAATCCGCTCAATATACTCGCAATAGATGATTTAAAGATACTTACCAAGTTAAATATAGAACCGGTATTGAGTACCGAGTCAGACATACTGCAGATAATAGATAAATTTTATGTTTCAAAAAAAGATACAGTGCAGGATATAATTAAAGAAGGCGAAGAGAGTCAATTGGAGATAATAGGCGCGCCTAAAGAGGAGTTTGATATAAGCGATGCTGTCCTTGAAGGAGAGACTGCGCCTATCGTGAAGATTGTAAGTTTGATACTCTTGGAGGCCTTGAAGAAGCGCTCGTCCGATATACATATTGAGCCAGAAGAAAATGATTTGCTGGTGAGGTATAGGATAGACGGGAGCCTCCATGAGGTCCTTAAGATCCCAAAGAGGAATCAAAATGCAGTGCTGGCGAGATTGAAGATCATGGCTGGTATGGATATAACCGACTTTCGCTTGCCTCAGGACGGTAGATTTAAGGTAAAGATTCAGAAGAAAGAAGTGGATTTCAGGGTATCTGCGCTACCGACATCTTTTGGGAGTAAGATTGTCTTGCGAGCGCTTGATAAATCCAATCTGTCCATTGGCCTGGATAAACTGGGATTTTCAGAATATGTGCTTAAAAAATTTAAGGATGCGGTTGTGAAACCTTTCGGCATGATACTGGTGACAGGGCCTACGGGTAGCGGCAAATCCACTACGCTTTATTCAATAATAAACCAATTGAATACTTTGGACAGAAATATTATAACTGTTGAAGACCCTGTTGAATATCAGGTCGAGGGGATAACACAGATACAAGTGAATTCGGATATAGGTTTGAGTTTTGCGAGTGGATTGCGCGCACTTTTAAGACAGAGTCCCGACGTTATAATGATAGGAGAAATAAGGGATTCTGAAACAGCGGACATTGCAGTAAAGGCGTCATTGACAGGACAGCTTGTTTTGAGTACACTTCATACAAATGACGCTACGACTGCTGTAAGTAGACTTGTGGATATGGGCATCGAGCCTTTTTTAATAGCAAGTTCCGTGATACTCATAGTAGCCCAACGGTTGTGCAGGGTGGTGTGTAAAAGTTGTAAAGGAGGCAAGGCTAAGGGTTGCGATACGTGCGGCTCTACGGGGTATTATGGGAGGCAGGCGATCCTGGAGGTCTTGAATATTGATGATAAGATACGCGAAATGATCATAGACAGGGCTTCTGTAGACGATATAAAAAGCTATGCAATATCTAAAGGCATGAAGGTATTGAGAGAAGATGCAATGGAAAAGTATAAGCGCGGAGTAACCACTATGGACGAGGTTGTGCGGGTTACGCCAGGGGAGTGACGAGATTATGCCGTTATATAAATACGTAGCAAAAGAAACTACTGGTAAGACAGTGCGCGGGATACTTGAGTTTACTGACAAGTCTCTTCTGATAGAGGCGCTCAGAAGAAGGGGCCTTGTAATAATTTCTATAGATGAGACCGCGAAAATAAAGACCAAGGCTTATTATAGGAAAGTAAAGCTTGATGATATCGTGATATTTTCCAGGCAGCTTGCCACTATGGTTGACAGCGGCATCCCACTTGTGCAGGCCATGGATATTTTGTACGATCAGATAGAAAAGCCAAACTTTAAAAAGATCGTAGGTACAATCAGGGATGATATAGAGATCGGTTCGAGTTTTTCAGATGCGCTTTTAAAACATCCTTCTGTATTTTCTGCGCTCTATGTAAATATGGTGAAGGCCGGAGAGTCGAGCGGAGCCCTTGACGATATACTTGACCGCCTTGCTAGTTATTTGGAGAAGGCAAGTAACCTGGAGAGAAAGGTGAAATCCAGTTTGATTTATCCTGCGGTAGTAATTACGATGGCAATCCTTATAACCCTGGTTTTGCTTTTAAAGGTTATTCCCACATTTAAAGGGATCTTTGATATGTTAGGCGGTACCTTGCCTTTACCTACGAGGGTCTTGATTTTTGTTAGCGATACTTTGCGCAACATGTTTTTGTATGTAGCCTGCGGTTTCGGTGTGGGTTTATTTGCGCTCAGGAGATATGTAAAGACACCTCAGGGCAAGGCTATGTTTGATAAAATGAGTTTGATGTTGCCTGTCCTGGGTCCGCTACTGAGAAAGGTCGCGATTGCAAAATTCACAAGGACATTTTCCACGCTTGTAAAGAGCGGCGTGCCTATATTGGTTTCGCTGGATATAGTCGGTAAGACCTCGGGCAATACAGTCATAGAAAATGCGATTAAAGATGTTCGTACAGGTATAAAAGAAGGTGAGAATATTGCCAGCCCGCTTGCAAAGAGCAATGCCTTTCCTCCTATGGTAGTTAGGATGATACAGGTAGGCGAGCAGACGGGTGAACTTGAAAAGATGCTTGGCAAAATCGCAGAATTTTATGATGACCAGGTAGACGCTGCTGTGAGTGGATTGACCAGCCTTATAGAACCGGTTATAATAGCATTTCTAGGTATCGTGATCGGCGGAATAGTCATAGCTATGTTCCTACCCATATTCAAGATGACAGAACTTATATCCCGTTAGTAATAGGCGAAACCTTCCCTATGAGTTGACAAAAAAGGGCACATATGGTATACTTATAATAGACAATTAGGATATATATAGAAATCCCAGTGATAAGGGTAAACCATTCGAAAGAATGGGGCACAAAGCTTTAGAACCTACGTCCGCCGAGGCGGATATGGTTGTCAGCTGCCAAAAGGGTAAGACGGCAAAAGCAAAGCCCATTCTTTGAAGGAAGAATGGGCTTTTTTATTTGTCTTGAATGTGCCCTAAAAGGGCACAAATGTTTCAGAAAAGGCGGTGAGTGAGATGATTGAGAAGCTAGTTACTTCAAGGATGCGGGCAAAGCTCCTCAGACTTTTTCTCACTAATATAGATAATAGATTCTATTTAAGAGAGCTAGAAAGGCTATTAAATGAGTCATTGAGCCCTCTCAGAAGGCAGCTTATTAAATTGGTGAAGATGGGGATCCTGATAACTGAACATGAAGGCAATTTAAAATACTATCGTTTGAATAAGAGCTTTGAAAGGATAGAGGATTTGAGAAGGTTGGTGCTTGGGAATGAAGGGGCACCATATATAGGGCCAAAGGCAAATGATACGGTTCCTAAGGGCAATGATACGGTTACCTTCACAAAAACCCTATCACAAGCACCCCCCCTAACCCCTACCCTTCCGCCTAAGGTGGAAAGGATGGATGAGGGGGCAAATGTAGCAAGGCGCATGAAGTATGATGTTGTGATTTTGACTGGGATATCCCTTGTGGTCTTAATAGTTGCAATATTTACGATTTATTCGAGTAATAAAAATATCAGGCAGATTGCAGATTTGGTTGCAGAAAAAACAATAGAACGGACTGAAGTTGTAGCCAAAAGAATAGGCAGTCCTACTAGGCCTGATGAGATGGTTAGTAGACGATGGAAACTATTACCTGGAAATGTACCAGTGCTCTCGAGCGGAGACACTGGAGGAGGAAATAGAAGTTCAGAACTTTAATAAGTTTGGCAGCGTAAGACGCTGCAGCTACATCGTGACGTAGCTGCAACACCTTATGTTGCCTAAAAAGGGGGCGGTTAAAATGATTACGCGAAAAATAATGAGAGTTTTAAAAGGGACGAGATTTTTACACATGATGGTGTTGGTCTTTATCCTAGGATTCCTTGCAGGTGCGCCACCGTGGGCGCATGCTGACATACCACGGTATATAAATTACCAAGGCAAACTAACGGATGCCGAGGATAATCCTGTGACAGGGGATGTCAGTATCACTGTGCGGATTTATGATGCAGGAACAGGAGGAACTGCTCTTTGGACTGAGGCACAGACAGTGACTGTTACCAGGGGTATATTTAACATACTGCTTGGCAATACTGAGGCTTTGTCTGGATTGGATTTTAACGAGGCCTACTGGTACTCTGTAGAAGTAGAGTCAGATGGTGAGATGACGCCCAGACAGCGATTGACTTCAGTTGCATATGCAGTCAATGCTGATAAGTTGGATGGTTATGACTCATCACAGTTTTTAAGGGCAGATACTAGCACAGAGCTTACAGGTGACCTGACTGTGACAACCGGTGTTATTACAGCAGGGGCAAACGAAGATATAACAATTGATCCGACCGGAACAGGTAATATTGTCATGGCCATAGATTCCACATCAGGAGATTTTAAGATTACTGATGGCACAACAAACTGGGTCTTGGTTGATAGTGAGACCGGTAATGTGACTATCGCAAAGAATTTGACGGTTAATGGGATAATCTACGGTACCCTTGCGTCCACAGGAGGCGACAGTATTTTTTCAAGTATTATAGTTACAGGTGCCTCAGATCTGCAGGGTAGTCTTGATGTCGGAGGTAATACGGATATGGAAGGGAATCTTGACGTTGCTGGAAATCTAGATATTACAGGCACTGTAGACATTATAGGCGCGACAAGTATGGCTAGTAGCCTTGATGTGAATTCAAATATAGATCTGGATTATTCTGGGACATATGCAGCTTTGGATGTAAACCAAGTTTCCACTGGTGCTGCTGCACAATTTACAGGCGGGGAAGTTGTGATAGGAAGCGATACATCAAATGCATACGCGCTTTCTTCAGGAGAACTCTATGTGCAGGGAGATCTGGAGGTTGACGGGACCATATACGGAGATATTACCTCGACCGGAAGCACGACTTTAGGCAGTACGACCTTGGATGATCTTACTGTAACCGGCACTTCAGATCTTCAGGGAAATGTTGACATTAGCGCAGGTATTGACATAACAGGTGCTGCGAATTTTGCAGGTGGTACGACCTACAATGTGGATTCTACAGGTGCAGCTACTTTGAATACTTTAGACGTTACTCCAGGAGACTTGACATCAGGCGGAACAGATGATTACAGTTTGAATATTACCCAGACCCTCAACGATATCGATACAGCCGGAGGTTCAGACGTATACAGAGGCATTAAACTCAACCTTACAGAAACAGGTGTTACTGGTTGGGACAATGTATATTTGATGGACCTTCAGGTCGGAGATACTACTCAATTTAGTGTTGATGATTCAGGTAATGTGATAGCTGCCGGTACATTGAACATGAGCAGTAACAAGATAACGAGTCTTGCAGAACCTACTGTAGCTACAGATGGTGCAACAAAGAATTATGTGGATTCAGTTGCATCTGTAACAGGAGGCGGTTGGACAGATGATGGAGATGGGGTATTCTTGAATAACGCAGCAGATAATGTAGGTATTGGTACTGACGAGACAGATACATACAAGCTAAATGTGAGTGGCTCGACAAACACCACGACTTTATATATAGCCGATTCTCTGATTGCTTCAACTCACCTCTCTGATAGTGCAAACATCGGGATGTTGAATGAGGATGAAACAATCTCTGGGAGCTGGCAAACTGGAACTTTTACTGTTAACACGCTCTTAGACGCGAATAATGATATGGATATAGATTTTGACACAGGAGGCGAGCAGATAACCATAGACTCAACAGATGTAGCTACAACAGGTCTCATGGTAATCAATGATTTAAGGGCAGGCACAAACAATGACGCAGTAGGTGAAGCAGCAGTGTCAATAGATGCAGAC
>JAHJHC010000012.1 GCA_018824145.1 Candidatus Omnitrophota bacterium
GTAAACCCCGGGGGTTTATTGATTACGAGTATACCGTCCATAAATTTATTTTGCCATTCCTTGTGCCTTCTCCAACACCTTCTTCTCTACCTCTTCTATCTTTCCAAACACAGTACAGCCACTTGCTGTAGCGTGTCCACCACCGTTAAAAAACGAGGCGAGTTTATTAACATCAGCTTTTCCTTTTGAACGGAAACTGACCTTGATTTTATCTTCAGTACCTGTTTCCCGAAAAAGTATCGCGATTTCCACGCCTTCTATAGAACGTGCAAAATTTATTATTTCCTCTGTCCCTTCCAGAGACGCCTTTGTCTTTTTAAGCATCTCCTTAGTAACCCATAACCAGGAAACTTTTCCGTTTTCTGTCACTTTTAATGTATGCAGCGCCTCTCCCAATAGATTTGTATCCTGCAAGGAATTGGCTTCGTAAATCCTGCCATAAATCTCATACGGCTTCACACCTACGTCTATAAGTTCTGAGGCAATCCTGTGTGTCTTAGATGTAGTATTTGTATATTTAAAAGAACCCGTGTCAGTCATAATAGCCACATATAAAGCAACTGCCTCGTTATATCCTATCTTTAGTCTAAATGCCTTAAACAAATCAAAGATCATTTCTCCGACGCTTGAAACATTCCCATCTACCCAGTTGAATCTGCCAAAATTTTCATTAGAGATATGGTGATCTATATTGATAAGGACATTATCTTCAGTGATATGCTCCGAGACATTTCCTATCCTCGTCATATCAGGGCAGTCCAAGATAAGACCTGCCTGAAAGCGGAAATCCCTGGGGATTTCTTTCAATATATTATCTGCACCTTCAATAAACCGCAAAGTGTGCGGCACAGGACTTTCGTTTAAGATCACAACATCTTTCTTAAGGCGCCGCAATAAAGAAGCCACTGCAATCTGGCTACCGATAGAATCCCCTTCTGGATTAATGTGAGATGAGATAAGGAATCTATCAAATTTCTTTATTGCCGCCTTAATCGTTTTTACGCTCATTTTTCAACCTATCAAATGTCTTTTCTAAATCTATGCTATACTCTATAGATTTATCCTGTATAAAAGAAAGTTCCGGTACATATCTCAGCTTCAACCTGTCACCTACCAGCTTTCTGATGAATCCTTGCGCACTCTGGATACCCTCCACACTCGATTCCTGATTAGCCTGGTCCCCTAAGACGCTGAAATAAATCTTTGCATGCCTCAAATCACCTGTAAGGTCAATCCTCGTTATAGTCACAAACCCTATACGGGGATCCTTCAGATCTTCCTGTAAAATCTTTGATATCTCTCTTTTTAGCTGCCCCTGCACTTTCTCCGACCGTATACCCATTATTATCTCCTATAAGTTGTATGGAATTTTTAAATTCCATACAATAAGCTATTCTCAAATCAAACTAGAAAATGTCTCCAGGCATTTTAACGGCTCTTTCTCTTTTAAAAATGCCTCTATCTCTTTTTTAATCCTCCCGCGATTGACCTCTCCCAAAAGCCCATTTAAAATAGCTTTTTTTATCAAGTGTCTTGTGCGCGGCTCTATTCTGAAATTCAATCTGACAGAAAACCTGACTGCCCTAAAAATCCTGGTAGGGTCATCTATAAAACTCTTGTCGTGCATCACTCTTATGAGACGCTTCTTCAAATCCTTGAAGCCGTTATAAAAATCGACTAACTCACCAAAATTTTTCTTATTAACCGACATCGCCATGGCATTTATAGTAAAGTCTCTCCTGAATAGATCTTCTTTTATTTTCCCGGGCTTCACATCGGGGTACGCTGCAGGGACCTTGTAAGATTCGCTCCTTGCGGTAACCACATCTATCCTGATATCCTTATAACAAAGAGTCGCTGTCTTAAACGCCCGGTGTTTTTTCAATTCTCCTTTCATAGTCTCATTCAAGACCTCGGCGAATCTGATACCATCACCTTCTACGACAAAATCCAAGTCATAATCCGGCACATTCAACAATATATCCCTCACAGGCCCGCCCACTAAATATACAGAGATATCCTCCTTATCAGCCGTCTTTCCGATAAGTTTTATAATATTAAAAAGTTCCCCGGGAAATTTTTTAGCTAAATCGACTTTCATACTATGGTTTTCCTTTCGCAACAAACTCTGCTATATCTTTCGCTGCATTAGGATAAGATAAAAGATTTATCCTGGCCTTCATACCGCATATCTTTTCAGGATAAACTATAAAATCCCTTATATAATCTTTAATCTCCCCGACTTTATTCGCACGCACCGCAGTCCCATAGCCTGTCAAGATTTTACAATTCCTCATCTCCTGACCCAGGATAGGCTGAATTATAATCATCGGCAGTTTTTTCGAAAGCGCTTCCGAAACAGTCAATCCACCGGACTTTGTTATTATACAATCGCTTACCTCCATAAATTCGTCAATATTACTCATATATCCAAAAACACATAACTTGACTTTCAAATCCAGCTTCTTCCTATCTAACTTTTCAAATAAATTCTTGTTTTTTCCGCATATAACGATCAACTGTATCTTGTCTCTTATTTCGGGTTTCATATTGCAGAGTGCAGCCGCAATCTCTTCTATCGGCCCTGTACCAAAGCCTCCACCCATAATCAAGAGATTAAAAAACCCTTTTCTTAGACCCAATTTTTCAATCAATGAACCGGCATCTTTTGAAATAGTAAATACAGGGTCGCACGGTATCCCTAAAACCTTGATCTTTTCTTCTTCTATTCCACGCTTTATAAGGTCATTCTTTGTCCTTTCTATCGCGACTATAAAAGTATCTGATTCGCGGGCCATCCAGAAATAATGCGGCAAAAAATCCGTAATAATCGTTAAAAGACTCCCCTTGAAAATCTTTTTTCTTTTTAACGTAGAGACTACCTCGCTTGAAAAAAAATGCGTAGAGATAATTACATCAGGATCTTCTTCGAGCACGAATCTTATGAATCTTTTTGCCTGAAGGCTATGAAAGAAACTACGCAATGGTGCAACTATCTTATCTACCAGCCTTAGGTCAAATAGATAGTAGAAAAATCCCCATAAGAGAGGCGTCCTGTTTATCAGAAATAAATACATCCTGGGGTATAAAAACTTGAAAACAGGATTTGTATAGTCTAATATATCTACTATTCTTAAATCAAGCCTATCATTATATGTTAAAAGGGCATTCTTAACTGCCTCAGCAGCCTTTTTATGGCCGACTCCTGCATATGCATAGGTAAGAAGTATCTTCATTTTAAAATAATGTATAAATAAAAGGCGCTACAGCCGATGATTGCGTAAAAAATATTAAAAGGGCAAACAAAAGCAATACTACTATTATCGGTATCATCCACCACAGCTTTCTCTCCCATAAAAACCTAAAAAGTTCAAAAATTATCTTTACCCTTGTTTTAATAACCATTCTACTGCCTCCTTTAAATCCTTCTTTATAAAATCGGGTCTTTTGTCCCAGTTTTTCACATTTTTCGGATTTTCCTTTCCAGTCAAAAGAAGAATTGTCTTACAACCCATATTATTGCCTGCTCCCACATCGAGAAAACTATCTCCTATAAAGTATGTGTCTTTGAAATTTATCTCCAGACCTTTTGTTGCATCTTCAATCATGCCTGTGGCAGGCTTTCTGCAACGACATCCTTCGTCTGTACGGTGCAAGCAATATGTAACTGACCTGATTTTTCCACCGTGTAAAGAAATCTCTTTAAGCATATTCCCTGTAATCTCGTCCAATGCAGACTTTGCAAAAAGGCCTCTACCAACACCTGCCTGATTAGATATAACAAAAATTTCGAATCCATTTTCAGTAAGTCTTTTTATAGCATCTATTGCACCAGGCAAAAATCGGAATTCCTTCCAACTTTTTATGTAATCGCCTTTACCCGGATCCCTATTTATAACGCCATCCCTGTCAAGAAATATTGCTTTGATCATAATAATCTCATAAAAAATACCTGGTATTAGCGCCTACCCACTCTATCAGTCTTTCAAGACCCTTTTCAGGAGTTGCGCTTACCTTCCAATCAAGCGCCTTGGAAACTTTCGTAATGTCAGAAATATAGACCTTCTGATCACTAGGCCGCCACTCTTTATGTTCTATCTTTCTGAACTTGACTCCTGTCTTTTTCTCGATTAATGAGATAAATTCTAAAAGCGAAGTAGTATTTCTCGGACCTCCCCCGATATTAAACACATCGTGCCTTATATCACTATTCACAAATTTATCAAACGCCGCAACAAGGTCTTCCACGTATAATAAATCCCTGACCTGCTTACCATTGCCGTAGATTATAATAGGCTGGCCTGTCAAATTTGCAATAACAAACCATGCTACCCAACCCTGGTCTTCAAAACCGAATTGTCTTGTGCCGTACGTACACGACATACGAAATACCGCTGTCTTCATACCGTACATGTGACCATATTCTTGCGTATAGATATCTCCCGTATATTTCGAGGCACCGTACGGAGTATGTCCTGTTAAGTCCACTGACATTGTTTCTGTTACTCCTTTTTTACCTTTATAAGAATATCTTGTCTCACTTTCTTCTAAACTAATCTTTTCTACATTCTCACCATAAATCTTATTTGTGGAACAATATATGAAACTAGCCTTTGGACAAACTTGCCTGGTACACTCCAATACATTCAAAGTGCCATATGCATTTATACTGAAATCCTCTCTAGGAATCTTTGCAGAAAGCGGCACGCCGGGTTGTCCTGCGGTATGTATTACTACATCAACACCATTTCCGAGGGCTTTAATTACGTCTTTCTCTTCCCTTATATCACCCTTAATCCTCTTTATATTATCAAACTGTGCCAGATAATTCCAATTAAACTCTACACTCTCTTTATTATATCCAAATAAGTTAGACCGCATTAAGTTATCCAACACCCTGACTTCATCGCCGTTTTTAGAATAATACTCGGCAACATGCGAACCTACTAAACCCGCTCCACCTGTTACTAAAACCTTCATCTGGCCTCCTTTTTTTGAAGCTCCCAATATTTAGCATAACTTAAAATCTGGTATAGTGCGCTATGAACCGCAATTACAAATCCGACTATACCGTCCTTATAGCCTTTTTTCCTGAGGTAACTCCTGAAAAACCTATCGCATGCCTTCCAAACCATCTTACCTGCACCTATCGCTCTTTTCTCATTAGACCACTTCTCTGCCTCAAGAGTGGTTTGTCTATTCAATCCATCAAAAAGGTCATGGAAGTCTGAATAGCCTCTATGAATAATGTCCCTTTTCAGATGGCCGCACTTCCCTTCAAGGATTATTCTGGGATGCACGCCGACTTCTTCATATTTGAATTTTTCTTTCTTAAAAAGTCTCAGTTTTCCAGCAGGATACCACCCGCCATATCTAAGCCAGTAATCGCCTATATAGGTCTTTAGCGGTATACTGTAAGCTGAAAAATCCGCATTGCTCATTATAACATCATTTATCTCTTTTTTTAGTTCGTCTGTAACTGTCTCATCCGCATCCAAACTCAAAACCCATTCATGATGCGCGTTCTTATACGCCCAGTTACGATGTATGCCTTCTACATCCATCTTTCTCTGGAAGATCTTATCTGTATATTTCCGCGCTAACTCAACAGTCCTGTCAGTACTGAAATCATCCACTATTATATGCTCTCCTGCCCAATCTTCTGTACTCCTAAGACAGTCTTCTATTTTCTTTTCTTCATTATGAGCGATTGTGACAACTGATAAAAGTGATTTCGCACTCATCGTTAGACCTTTTCGGCAACAGCTATTAACTGGTCACCATTTCCTATCGCGTTTCCAATGCGGACTATGACAGCTTTCACATCATGCCCCACACACGACTATCTGCTCTAATCTTACCTCTTTTATAAATCTATTGCCTTCTGCTCATCCTTCTAAGTGGCCTTTTTTCAAAAACCATTACCCTGTCTATCCAATGCTTACAGACGTTTCTTTTTCCCATGCTTCCAATTAAATCTTTGGTTAATTTTTTATTGAATTCCAAATTTAAAAAATGTAATTTCTTTTTAACATATCTTTTACTTCTGGGATTTAC
>JAHJHC010000013.1 GCA_018824145.1 Candidatus Omnitrophota bacterium
TAAAGGTAAATCAGCCATAGTGTCCACATTATAACATTTGTAATTTATATTGACAATTAATTAATTCTTGTTATAATTCTAGGTACGATAAAAGAATAGAAGTAGATCTTCGGGAGAGGGTGGAATTCCCCACCGGCGGTATAGTCCGCGAGCCCTGCCAGAGGCGGGTGAGCAGACCCGGCGTGATTCCGGGACCGATTGTAAAAGGCTAGATGGGAGAAGATGTAAGTTTCTGCGAAGTCCCTGCTTCGGCGGGGGCAAGACAGAAGTGAAATTCATGGCCCGGAGATATTCTTCGGGCTATTTTTTTATGGTATAGGAAAGTATAAAGCACTTTCCTAACCACTGAAAATCGTAGCATATTAAGGTTATCGCTGAAAGCGATTTTCTTGAGAGGATTTACCATGAAATTCAACACTATTCCAGAGATTATCCGCGATCTAAAAAAAGGCAAGATGGTTATTGTCGTAGACGACGAAGACCGTGAGAACGAAGGTGACCTTGTTGCTTCGGCCTCTTTTGTAACTGCAGAAACCATAAATTTTATGATAAAACACGGCAGGGGTTTGGTATGCGTTCCTATGGAAGGGAAAAGGCTGGATGAATTAGGTCTTCACCCTATGTTTGAGAATAACGAGGATTCTTTCAAGACTGCATGGGTGATTTCTATAGATGCAAAGACAGGTGTTAGGACAGGTATCTCCGCACATGACCGCGCAGTTACTGTGAAATCCCTTATAAATCCCAGAACAAGGCCGAGTGATCTTACAAGACCCGGACATATATTCCCTCTTCGTGCAAAAGAAGGCGGGGTCTTGATGCGCGCAGGCCATACAGAGGCCTGTGTGGACCTTATGAAATCGGCAGGCCTTTATCCTGCAGGTGTTATATGTGAGATAATAAATGAAGATGGTAGTATGGCCAGAACGCCCCAGCTGATAAGATTTTCAAAGAAACACAGATTGAAGATCTGTACGATCGCGGATTTGATAGGGTTTAGGCGTCGTTCGGAAAAACTGGTAGAGTGTATTTCCTCGACTCAGCTTCCAACGGAATTCGGTGCCTTTAAATTGCGGCTTTACAAGTCAAATATAGATGATTATCATCATATCGCCCTTATAAAAGGGAATATTCGCACGAACCAGAGTGTATTAGTGCGCGTACATTCACAGTGTCTTACAGGCGATATATTTGGCTCAAAGAGATGCGATTGCGGAGAACAGCTCAGGCAGGCAATGAAGATGATAAGCGAGGCAGGTTCAGGCGTAATTTTATATATGAGACAGGAAGGAAGAGGCATAGGGCTTATGAATAAGATAAAGGCATATGCGCTTCAGGATAAAGGCCTTGATACTGTGGAGGCCAATGAAGCGCTTGGGTTCAAACCAGACCTTAGGGATTATGGCATAGGTGCGCAGATATTAGTAGATCTTGGATTAAAGAAAATAAGGCTTATGACGAATAATCCCAGGAAGATAGTGGGACTGGAGGGGTATGGATTAAAGGTTGTAGAAAGAGTGCCTTTAGAGACTGAACCAACACATTTGAACAGGAGGTATCTTAGGACTAAGAAGGATAAGTTGGGACATGAGTTAAAAATATAAAAAATGGGAGGTGTAAGATGGTAAAAACTATTCAAGGCCAGTTAGTAGCAAAGGGTAAGAAGTTCGGTGTAATCGCTTCTAGATTCAATGATTTTATAACTAATCGTCTTTTAGAAGGGTGTATTGATACCCTTTTAAGGCATGGTGCAAAAGAGAGTGATTTGGAAGTTGTATGGGTCCCTGGTGCCTTTGAGATCCCGGTATTAGCGCAACGCATGGCAAAATCCAAAAAATATGACGCTGTAATATGTCTTGGTACTGTAATAAGAGGCGCTACTCCGCATTTTGATTACATTGCGAGTGAAGTAGCCAAAGGTATTGCGCAGGTTTGTATTTCAACCGGGGTCCCTACGATATTTGGGATCATTACAGCTGATTCAATTGACCAGGCAATAGAAAGGGCAGGGACAAAAGACGGCAACAAAGGCCGTGATGCAGCTTCCTCGGCAATTGAAATGGCAAATTTAGTCGAACAATTTTAGATATGCGTAAACGTACAGTAGCGCGAGAGTGCGCCTTAAAGATCCTGTATAGAATCGAGATCGCCAGGGATTCTGCTGAGTCCAGTATAGAGGATTTCTGGGCAAAGACCTCTTACAATGAAGAAGTCAAAGATTTCGCAACTTCTTTGGTAATAGGCACTTGCAAGAACCTTTCTAAGATTGACGATATCATTTCTCAATGTGCTGATAACTGGCAGATTAAAAGAATGGCTGTGATAGATAAGAATATTTTACGTATAGGCACCTTTGAATTGCTTTATATGGAGGGTATACCTTCCAAGGTTGCAATAAACGAGGCAATAGAGCTGGCTAAAAAATACGGAGATATTGATTCCGGGAAATTTATAAACGGCATCCTGGATAAGATCGGGAAAACGAACTTTCATGACTAAATCAGCGGACCTACATGTCCATACCAATCTTTCAGACGGTACGTTTTCACCTGAGAGGGTCGTAGAGCATTCAAAGGCAAAGGGTCTGGATGCAATTGCGATAACAGATCATGACTGCTGCAAAGGCATTGACCCTGCAATTATAATCGGCAGAGAACTTGATGTAGAGATTATTCCCGGCGTGGAGTTGACCGCAGAATTGGAAGAATCAGAAGTCCATATACTCGGTTATTTTATTGACTGGCAAAATGCCTCATTCGTTAAAAAGCTGGATGAGATCATTAAGGTAAGGAATGAGCGCGCTAAGGAAATACTTAGGAAATTAAGGGAGTATAAGATTGATATACAGGATGAGGAGCTTTTTGGATTGATCTGCGGCGGAAGCGTAGGCAGGTTGCACATCGCGCAGCTTATGGTCAGGAAGGGATTCGTCAGGTCCATTAGAAAGGCATTTAAGAAATATATAGGTGACCGCGGAAAATGTTATGTCAGGAAATTCAAACTATCTCCTAAAGAGGCAGTGGA
>JAHJHC010000014.1 GCA_018824145.1 Candidatus Omnitrophota bacterium
CATAATAACAACATCCACCCACCTCCCGTAATAACCTGCTATAGATCCTAATAGTATCCCTATAATAGCAGAGATACCCACTGCAATTAAACCTACCAACAAAGATATACGGGTCCCGTAGACCATACGGCTAAATAAATCCCTGCCTAAACTATCAGTGCCGAAAATATGATCTTTAGCGGGGCTGGTAAGGACATTCTCAATATCGATCTGACCGGGATCATAAGGCGCAATAAGCGGCGCAAAGATCGCTACTATTGCGAAGAATGAAACTATAATTATGCCTAAAAACACTAGTTTGTTCATTTTTAAATTCTTAAATTCGGGACACATCCCAATTTTCTATTATTTCAGTTTACGAAAAATAAGAAAATTGGGATGTGTCCCGAATTTATTCCAGTTTTATCCTAGGATCCACTGCTGCATATGAAACATCTGCTAAAAGATTACCTAAAAGCGTAAGAATCGCAGTAATGACCAGCCCTCCCATAATAACAGGATAATCTCTTGCCATTACTGATTCATAAAAAAGCCTGCCCATTCCGGGTATACTGAATATTGATTCAAAGATTACGCTTCCTCCTATAAGACCAGGGATAGATAGACCCAATATAGTCACTACCGGTAACAAAGCATTCTTTAATGCATGTTTATATATTACATCTTTTTCCTTTAAGCCTTTCGCCCTTGCAGTACGTATATAATCCTGCTTCAAGACATGCACCATATTGCTGCGCATATAACGTGAAATGCCGGCAAGGCCTCCGAATGCCGAGACAAAAATAGGCAGCGTCAGGTGTCTGGCAATATCAATAATCTTTTCAAAGAAACTAAACTTATCGAATTCAAGGGATTTTATGCCTGATATAGGCAAAAGCCCCCACCTTACGCCTATAAGGTCCATAAGGATCAAACTCAACCAGAAAGTAGGCATGGCAAAACCAATAAATACAAATACTGTCATGAATCTATCATAAAATGCCCCTTCTTTAACCGCTGAACTTACGCCTATAGGTATTCCTATCAATAATATTAAAATAATGGACGCCAGATTTATGCCGAGGGTTATCGGAATGCGCTCACCTATCTTTTCTATCACCGGCCTTGAATCAACAAACGAAATCCCGAAATCCAGACGTAAAAGCCTTCCCAACCAATCCGTATATTGAACGTGAAGGGGTTTATCCAACCCGTATAGATGCGCGATCCTTTGACGGACTTCCAGAGAAACCTTTGGATTAAACTGCTCTTCAAGGTCGGTAGGACTACCCGGCGCAAGATGGATTACTGCAAAGGTAATGACTGTTATACCTAGTAAGAGGGGAATCAAACCTATTAGTCTGCGAATTATGTATTTAATCATAAAATTTAAATTTATCTAGTGTATCTCTGTTCTCCTTCAGGTACATGCCACTTTATAAAATTATGCCCAATGCCTCCGGGGCCTACTTCTATACCTTTAAACCTTCCGTGTATAATCGGCAATGCATCAGGCACATACAAAAATAGATATGGCTGTTCTTCATATAAGATTTCATGTATCCTGCGATAGATTCCCGCACGCTCTTCCTGAGCGAAAGTCCTGCGGCCCTCTAAAAGCAGCTTGTCCACTTCCTGATTTGAATAACCCACAAAATTAAACTCGCCTTCCTTTGTCTTGGCAGAATACCATATATCATACATATCCGGCTCTAACGACAACCCCCAACCTAAAAGCACGGCATCGAATCTCCTTTTATCTATGAACTCGCTTACAAAGGTACTCCATTCTATTATCTTTATTTTGACATCTATGCCCACTTCCTTCAATCTCTTTTGTAGGATCTCTGCCGTCAACTTGCGCTGGTTATTGCCTAAATTCGTAATAATAGTAAATGAAAATTTTACCCCGGTCTTTTCTAAAATACCGTCTCCATCCGTATCTGACCAACCTGCCTCTTTTAGAAGCAGGCGCGCTTTTCCAGGGTCATATTCTGCGGCCCGGACTTCATTATTATACGCCCATGACTCCGGTATAAACGGGCCAGTTGAAACCCTTCCCATACCAAGGAGCACGCCGCGTATGATCTCTTCTTTGTTCACGGCATAGTTTATTGCCTGCCTTACCTTTATGTCCCGGAATTTAGGGTCTTTCAAATTATAGCCCAAATACGTATATCCAAAACTCGGAAAATTGAATTTCTGAAAATTATCTTTGAAAAACCGGCTCTCTGTCTGTCTTTTAAACTGCAACGGCGTAAGAGAAATATAATCCACGCCTTCTGCCCTTAATTCTAAAAATAAGGTTGCCTGGTCAGGTATGATCCTGTATATATATCTATCAATACAAGGCCTGCCTTCAAAGTAATCATGATTAGATAAAAGTTCCACCTTCTCTCCTGTCTTCCATACCTCGAATTTATACGGGCCTGTCCCTATAGGAGACCTGTTAAATCCCGTAGTGTTTAAATCTTCTCCTTCCAGTAGATGTTTAGGCATCATATTCATACCCCAGCTCGAAAGGCCCGGAGAAAACGGCTCTTTATAAAAGACCTTTAATGTGTAATCATCGATTATCTCGAGTCTCTCAACCATCTGAAAATCGCCTGCATAAGCTGTCCTGACATTCGGGTCTATAAGACTCTTGTAAGTAAACTCAACATCTTTTGAGGTAAACGGTTTTCCATCGTGCCACTTTACGCCTTTTCTAAGATAGAATGTAATCTCAAGGCCGTCTTCTGACACTTCCCATGTTTCTGCAAGGTCACCTACTAGATTCAGATCCTTATCATATTTGATAAGCCCGTTAAATACGAGTCCGCAGATTGCACCGGATGCACTGTCACTTGCTAAAATAGGGACTAGACTCCTCGGTTCGCCTATAGAGCCAACCACAATGGCATCTCCGTAATGAGGCCCAGCTGCCAATAAAAGTAAGGGTACAAACAAAAAAACCGCCTTTCTAAAGACGGCCTTTATCGTTTTAATTATCTTCATATAAATATTTAAATTCGGGACACATCCCAATTTTCTATGAAAGAGAGAAAATTGGGATGTGTCCCGAATTTAACGTTATTCCTCAACAGGCTTTACTGCCTCAGGTTCTTTAGCAGGTTCTACTACATCTTCTGTCTCTTTCGGAAATACAGGGCCCTGCTCTTCCTCTTCAGTAACATTACCACCCAAATCAATCTTATCTGCCATCTCGGGAATATTGATCTTTTCTACAAGTGACTTAGACTTATAGCTGGAAATAATTGCGATTGTAATACACGTGATTATAAAAATACTGGCACATGCGGTAGTAAGCTTCGTAAGCACAGTCGTACTCTTAGTACCAAATAGATTCTGCATCTGGGAAGAACCGACTGAATCTGCCAACCCACCGCCTCTACCTGCCTGGAGCAATATCACTGCTATCAAAAAAAGACTGGCTATCACATGAACTACGATTATTACGGCATACATATCTCAACCTTTCGTATAAATACTTTTAACTACTAAACCGCCTTCTTCACTATCTCCGAAAATGAATTCACATCAAGACTCGCCCCTCCTACAAGGGCACCGTCAACATCCTCCTGTGACATTAATTGAGCTATGTTTTCCGGTTTAACGCTTCCGCCATACTGTATCCTTATCTTCAGATAAGCCTCTTTATCGTAAGAACGCTCTATGAATTCCCTGATAAATTTGTGCGCTTCCTGAGCCTGCTGAGGGGTAGCGGTCCTGCCCGTACCTATTGCCCAAATCGGCTCATATGCGATAATAATACGCATCACTTCATCCTTAAACAGATTCTTTAGGCCCCTGGAAAGCTGTTTCTCTAACACCTCGAATGTCATACCGTTATCCCTTTCTTCGATCTTCTCTCCGATGCACATTATAGGGGTTATACCATGCTTTAAAACAGCCTTGACCTTCCTATTTACATCTTCGTCTGTCTCTCCGAATATATTTCTTCTTTCAGAATGCCCTACTATTATATACCTGCAACCCACATCTCTTAGCATATTGAGCGATATCTCTCCTGTAAAGGCACCGTCCTCTTCCCAATATACATCCTGCGCGCCCAGCATGATACTCGAGTCCACAATCTCGTCATGCACCTTACTTAATGCGGTAAAAGGAGGGCATATCACGATATCAGCCTCTGCAAACGTATAAAATTTTCTCTTTAATGCCACGGCCATTGATACGGCTTCTTCAACTGTCTTATTCATTTTCAAATTTCCGGCAATAATGGGTCTGCGCATATGTATTTCTCCCTTCTACTTATCATTTAACGCGGCAATCCCGGGCAATAACTTCCCCTCCATATATTCCAATGAAGCACCGCCTCCTGTTGAGATATGCGACATTGAGCTTTCCAGACCAAACTTAGAGATAGCACTCGCTGTATCACCGCCGCCTATAATCGTAGTAGCCTTCAAGCTTGCAATAAACCTGGCTACGTCTTCTGTGCCTCTGGAAAACTTGGATATCTCGAAAATACCCAAAGGACCATTCCATATAATCATCTTTGCATTTCTTAATTCTTTCTTAAACTCATCCACTGTCTTAGGCCCTATATCCACTGCCATCCAGTTCACTGGTATGACTTCGTCAACGACCCTGGTATTACTGCTCGCATCTATCTTATCGGCAATAAGATGATCTATAGGTAAAAGTATCTTCACGCCTAATTTGGCTGCCTTTTCCTTAAGTGAACGCGCAATATCCAGCTTATCCGCTTCCAATTTAGAACTGCCTATCTCCTTACCCTCTGCTTTCAGGAAAGTATACGCCATGCCTCCGCC
The DNA here is from genome assembly GCA_018824145.1 of Candidatus Omnitrophota bacterium. GTDB lineage: Bacteria > Omnitrophota > Gorgyraeia > Gorgyraeales > Gorgyraeaceae > JAHJHC01. Next base: position 4,779 of record JAHJHC010000014.1, read on the forward strand.
TATAAGCAATGCACTGATCTTTTCTAAAAGATTCTCTATTACCATTATCTTATCCGAGACCTTTGCCCCGCCTAATATCGCGACAAACGGATTAGGCGGATCCTGTAACGCCTTATCAAAATATTCTATTTCCTTGGCCAATAAAAAACCCGCTACAGACGTATCTAAAAATTTCGTAATCCCTTCCGTAGATGCATGCGCCCGATGAGCCGTACCAAAAGCATCATTCACATAGACATTACCCAATGAGGCGAGTTTTTTTGCAAATTTAGGGTCGTTCTTCTCCTCTTCAGCATAAAATCTCAGATTCTCAAGGAGGACCACTTCACCCTCTTTCATCCCGGATATAGCCTTTTTAACCTCTTCACCGACACAGTCGTCTAATTTTACCACCTTTTTATCTAAAAGTTCGGAAAGCCTTTCAGCTACACTGTTAAGCCTCATGGAATCCTGGACATTACCCTTAGGCCTTCCAAGATGGCTCATGAGAATAAGCTTAGCGCCCTCTTCAATAGCATACCTTATAGTAGGCAAGGCCTTCTTTATCCTCGTATCATCGTCAACATTCAGATCTTTATCGAGGGGGACATTAAAATCCACTCTCATAAGGACTTTCTTACCCTTAATATCAATGTCCTTTATTGTCTTCTTATCCATCAACCAAGTCCTCCATTTAACTGAGGGGTCGGAGAGTTTCCTGACCCCTCATCCTGAGGAGCAAAGCGACGAAGGATCTCGTAAGATCCTTCAGCCCTTCGGGCTTCAGGATGACTCCTCGGGTATAAATAAGAGGAAAAACTCCCCGAGGGGTCATTTAACTACTTATTATATATAGCATATACCACAAACGCAACTGAAAAATCAATGACATTACACCATGACCCATTTTATAGTAAATCCGGTTTCTTCTCCGGCTTCGAGCTTAATGTCCCATATTGGGAATATGCATGATGACTGGTAATTAAGATCATATGAGCGTTCTGACTGGGATACGGCCCTTACGGGAAAACACCAGACCTGATCAGTAACTTCAGAAAATAAAAGCTCAACACCTAATCCACCCTTGGAATCTTTTATTGAAAAAGACTTAGCCTGTGATACTAAACTTGTCATATCCAACCCTCCCAAGTCTTCTCTAGGTGAAACAGCACCTGGCATTATCTCATACCTGTACCTGTCAGAATTAGCATATGGCAGACTTATATTGAATTCCATGCCAAAAAACGTAGCTATCGTAGAGCTAGACAAATTTTCCAAGCTGTATGAAACTCCCACCTCAACATCAGAAGAAATATATATCTCTTTGGTAATCTTCAGGGACTTACCCTCGATATTACCTTTACGTATCAATAAAACCTTTTCCTTGTCGATCCGGGCAACATAAGCATTATCAGCAAAATCACCCCTATCAATATAATTACAATTTATAAAATCATCCATTTTAAAATCCTTATCTATAAAATGATCCACAAGACACACCCTATCATGACTATCGTAATAGATTCCTTTTTTGATTTCCGCGTTCATAGTTTTGATTGTTTCATAAGGTTCAAGAGGCGTAATCCTTTTATTATTTATCCTCTCTATTATCTTTTTATGGTAAGATTCCCTGCGCCTGGCGAGTGTATTTATCAAGTTAACGGATTTTAACTTATAATCCAGCTCCCGAATCACACCCCCTTTATTCGGGTCTATCCCTATGAAAAAATCTTTATTCTCAAGGATGGCTGCCTTTGCACCATTATTATAGAAATCATGCTCTTTAATAGTCAGCCAATCATTCTCATCCTTATGTTCGATATCGCAGGCTATCTTATCAGCTTTTATAAGATGCTCATACACTGCACTCCTTAAATGATGGAGATATATGCCCCCAAATACGCCATGCCAATACCCACAATTACACTGCCCCTTATACAATTCCTTCCGCGCCTCTTCTAGCTGTCCATTATCAACTAACCTCTGGATCCTCTCACTCACATATATCATTCTTTTATGCATCTGGTTTGATTCGGGATACTTAGATAAAAAATTCATCCACGACCCTTCAGACCATTTAAACATCTCCTCATAGCTGGCCTCCGGGATATCCACTTCCTTTAAAGGCGAGTGCGAATCAAGGTATTCAGAAAACGTGGTAATCTCTATCCAATCCTGATGCCTTGTTAATAGTTTAAAAAAATTATTGAGCCAGCCTTTTTTATAAACCCAATCGTATGTCCACGGCCATTCGCCAAACTTCTCACCGTCATCTCCGTATGTAAATAAAATCTCTCGTTTCCCCTTGCCCCTCTTCATCTCTGCTCTAAAATATTCTACTGTCTCACGAGGGTCTTTAAACGGTATTTTATAACGCAGAGTCTTGCTTGATGGAAATATCGCGACCTTCTTATCATCATGCCCTGCCGCAAAATAACCATACATCTCTTCCTGTTTAACACCGCTTTTAATGAGATGTATATCATCCAATATAGAATACCTAATGCCACATCTGACCATATCAGATATAAGGTCAGGGGACCAAATCCGTTCAGGGATCCACATACCTTTGGGCCTTATGCCAAATCGCCTTTCAGAATAATCAGATAGCATCTCTATCTGTCCAAGCCTGTCTCTTTGCGGTATGGCTTGAAAGATAGGCTCGTAATAACCACCTCCTAAAATCTCTACCTGGCCACGCTCGACCAGTTCCTTAACCCTATCTAAAAATTCAGGGTGTCGTTCTTCAAAGTAATCCAATAGATTTCCTGAAAAATGGAAGGATATTTTTATAGAGGGGTACTTCTCAAAAACATCCAGAAACGACTTATAGCAGTTGTTATAAGACCTGTCGAGAATTTCATCAAAATTCCCGACAGGTTGATGAAAATGCAGGCCCATTAAAAAATAGACTTTGCTCATAATGCCTTATACAACTCTTAGCAAAGCAGGACTATAGGCCCTTATTAGCAATATATTCAATAAGATCTACAACCCTACAGGAATAACCCCACTCATTGTCGTACCAGCTCAAGACCTTCACAAGACGTTTATCGATTACATTGGTAAGAGCTGCATCCACTATGGAAGAATGGGGGTTTCCGTTAAAATCTTTTGATACGAGCGGTTTATTA
>JAHJHC010000108.1 GCA_018824145.1 Candidatus Omnitrophota bacterium
AGGGTCAATATGCCTTTATTTCGTCTTGTTACAACGCTTATGTATTCATTTTTATTAAAGGTTATTACGGGGTTTCCTGTTTCTGATGGCACCAATGGTTTTCGCGCCTTTAGATTGAATATATTGAAGGATGATAGGATAAATCTCTGGCAGGCATGGCTGGATCGTTATGAATTAGAGCCTTATCTTTTCTACAAGGTCATTGAATATAATTTTAGGGTAAAAGAAGTGCCAGTGACTAAATATTATCCCCGTAAAAAAATCGGATATACTAAGATGGTCCCGATTGTCAGCTGGTGGAGCATCTTGAGGCCTCTTATCTTGCTGAAGTTAGGAATAAAAAGGTAAATATTGACTTTATATGTGCGGGATATGTGGAAAAATTAGCTTAAGTAGCAATGCCAGGATCGACGAAAGCCTAGTTCGAAAAATGTGCAGCGTGCTTGAGCATCGTGGTCCAGACGACGAAGGAGTCTATCTTTCAAGGGGCAAGGTATCTGTTGGGTTGGGGCACAGGAGGTTAAGCGTCATTGACCTTTCACCTGCTGGGCATCAGCCGATGAGCAATGAAGATGGGACTATCTGGGTAGTCATGAATGGAGAGGTCTATAATTTTATAGAGCTGAAGAAAAGATTAGCTGAAATTGGCCATATATTCAAGTCTCATACAGACACAGAAGTAATATTGCATTTATATGAAGAGAAGGGTGTGGATTGCCTTAAGGATTTAAGAGGGCCGTTTGCATTTGCCATATGGGATGAAAAGAAAGAGAGACTTTTTATAGCAAGAGACAGGATAGGTAAAAAACCTCTCTATTATATGTACAGGAATCAGGCACTGATATTCGCTTCTGAAATCAAGGCGATTCTTCAGAATCCTGAGGTTTTAGTTGACGTAAATAGAAGCGCTGTTACAGATTATTTGAGCTATGGGTATGTGCCTACGCCGGAGAGCATGTTTAAAGGCATCATGAAGTTGCCTCCTGCGCATTTTATGATTTATGAAAAAGGAAATATAAAGATAGAAAGATATTGGGAACTCGATTTCTCTAAAAAGATCAAGCTTTCTGAGCCGGAGTATTGTAGTAGGATTATGGATTTATTTGAAGAGGCGGTCCGCATAAGGATGATTAGCGATGTGCCGCTGGGAACTTTTTTAAGCGGAGGCATAGATTCAAGTGCAGTAGTTTACATGATGAGTAAATTAAGTCCTCGAGCAGTAAAGACTTTTTCAATAGGTTTTGAAGATCGAGAATATAGTGAGTTAAAGTTTGCGAAGGTTATAGCCGATAAGTTTGGGACGGAACACATGGAATATATAGTCAAACCTAACGCTATAGAAATATTGCCAAAATTAGTGTGGCATTATAACGAGCCATATGCGGATTCTTCAGCGCTTCCCAGCTATTATGTGTCCAAGATGACTCGACAGGAAGTTATCGTTGCTTTAAATGGTGATGGCGGAGATGAGGGTTTTGGTGGGTATGAGAGGTTTATGGCTGCCAGATATGCGGAATTGATCAATAAAGCACCTGTACCCTTTAAGGATAAAATTATAAAACTTATTATAAATATGATCCCTGAATCCCTGGAACTTAAAGATTTTAAGACAAGACTCAGGAGATTTTTAATCATGGCTTCAAGGCCCTATAAAGAAAGACATTATAATTGGGTGACTATATTCAGGGATTCCGAGAAGGAAAATTTATTCAGCGATGAGTTCAAGAGAGAGACAGCAGGTAGGAATTCTTTTAGTTATTTAGACAAGGCATTTAATGAATGCGGCTCAAAAGATATTGTTGATTTAGTTATGTCAACCGATATAAAGACCAATCTATTGGACGATCTGCTCGTAAAGATGGATATTGCGACCATGGCAAATTCTTTAGAGGGGAGGTCTCCGTTTTTAGACCATAAGATGATGGAGTTTTGCGCCAGTATGCCCAGCAATATGAAGATAAAAGGAACTAAATTAAAATATATAATCAAAAAGGCGTTGTCTAGTGTATTGCCCAAGGAAATACTGTCCAGGGGTAAAATGGGCTTTGGCGTGCCTTTGGATAGCTGGTTCAGAGGCGAGCTCAAAGGTTATTCTCATGAGATTCTGTTGAGCGATAAATGTATTAAAAGAGGGTATTTTAAGCGAGAGGCCCTAAAGAGCATACTGGACGAACATTGCGCGGGTAAGGTTAATTACGGGGCGAGGATCTGGAGCCTATTATTTTTGGAGTTATGGCACAGGATATTCATAGATTAATATTTGTTATGCCGAATATGAGGTAAGGGTGAGAAGATATCTAAAGTGGGAAAACTTTATTTTAACAGGCATATTTGCTGTAGGGTTCTATCTGGGAATATGTAATATTGACCATGGTTTCCCTTATATATATAACCATGACGGGCTGAATTTTATTGAACAGGCCTTAAGATATGGAAAGGGTACTCTTGAAACCTTTGGTTTTGTTCATGGCTCGTTTTTATCTTATGTGCTATTTTTTGAATATGCAATTTATTTTTTGATAAATCTACTTATTGGCAAAATGACCCAGCCTGTCGATCTCTTAAAGGAATATATTTTAAATCCCTCTTTGTTTTATATGATAGGGAGACTGACTGTAGTTTTTTTTAGCATGGGAAGTTTATTTTTGGTGTATACTGTTTGTAGAAAATTTTTTAGCGAGAAAACAGGCTTAGTCGCGGTTTTGTTTACGTGTACATCATTCTATGTGGTTTTTTTGTCACATTGTATAAAAGGCGATATAGTTGCCGGATTTTTTATACTTTATTCTTTTTACTTTGTCTTAAAAGCATTAGAAGATAGAGGCCGCTTTAAATCATTATATATTTCAGCTTTACTAATAGGTATTGCAATTTCTGTCAAATATTATAGTTTTATTGGAATTTTTCTTATCCTTTCAATATTGCTTTTTAAAGTTAAAGATGGAGAGATCTCGTTTCGTATCTTTTTAAAGCTTTTTCTGCAGAGTATTTTTATAATTGTGTTTACTTTTTTGATTCTGAACCCATATGTTTTGATAGATTTTAAGACATTTATGAATCAAATATTTGGCATGAAAGGTTCGCTTTCCATAGCGTATGGTTTGTACAGGAGGTCATCTTGGTGTTGGTCGGCCCTTTTATTTTTAAAAGAGGGAACAGGCCCATTAATTTTTTATCTATATTTGTTGAGTCTTTTTACTATCTTTTCAAAGAGGAGGATTCTACTGTGCAATTTATATCCAATCTCTTTATACGCTTTCCTTTGTTTTTTTAAAGGAGCCGCTCCAAATTTTTTAGTTTCGACTATACCTTTTATAACAATTTCCACAGCATTTTTAATGGTAAGAGTAATAAATTATTTTGTAAAAAATAAAAATCTTTACCATGCCGCTATATTTTTTACAGCTATTTTATTTTCACTAAGTAATTTGATCGTTTCGTGGAAATATTGCAAATTATTAGAAGGGGAAGATACAAGAGCCATAGCAAAAAGATGGATAGAATCTAACATTAAATCGAATTCGAGCATTCTAGTCGAAGGCGCTTATACTTTTAATATTACAGCAGGTGGTCCGCCACTCAGAGAAAACGTTCATACTCTTAAAAAAGAATTGGATGAAATAAAAAAAACAGGGGCTTCTTGTTTCTTATGG
>JAHJHC010000109.1 GCA_018824145.1 Candidatus Omnitrophota bacterium
GCTAAACCAAAGGAACTTTCAACTCCGCTAAACCCTAATTTCACTTTTTCTCTATATTTTTCTTTCAAAGAATTGCTCTTATCCCAAAAATAAAGATCCCTCTTTTTTACAGAAATCTTCGGCTGAGTCTTTATAAAGGAGGATATCTTCTTTAAAAAATCATATAACTCTTCGGGGATATTAATATTATAGCTATCTTCCAAGTCTAAGTTTTTTAATGCGCCTGAAATAAACAAAACCTGTCTCTTTAATTCAAATACCTCCGGCGTTGAAGACCCGAAAAGGCCAGGCAGGCCGTTCATGGAATCACACCATCCCGGCTTATCAGCCTCCATTTCAATCCCTATACCAAAAGGATCCAGGGAAGACAATTTATTCGCTACTATACACAAAAATTTCACAATAAGCGTAGTCTTATAAATTTCGCCCTCACCGTGATGAGTCCTTAGCATATGAGGATCGAAACTGCGATTTTTTATAAGGTGTTCTTTTTTGCTGTCACGGATAAGGGCATGGTATTGCCTGACGAGGTTATTACCGTTTAATAGACATTTTTCCGCCCTCGGTTTAACACAGAAGATATTGTCGTAAAAGGTGAACTCTATTTTATCGAAAAGTAATTCTTTTAATCTTTCCGGATAGATAGACAGAAAATTCTCTACGAGGTCAAGATTATACGTCCAATGGTCTATCCAAAAACCTTCGACATGCTCAGCGTCGTATATGATTTCACAATTTTTTAAGGTCTCGTTTAAAAGGTCCTGCCAGGTCGATTTCAGTTTTATATCAAGTTTTTCTATATCCATGAATAATTCACCCGGCGTAAAAATACCTGATAATAAACCTTTTAATTTTACTATATCTCTCTCTTCAATCTTACCCATAAGGATATCTTTTAAACTCACCTTTTCTTTTAATCTGAATCTTATGCCGTGTAAGACTAAAGGATTAAAGCCGTCTGCCTGTAGTAGATTGTAAAAATACAATATGTTAAAATCCTTTACATCAGGATCAAAACATACATCATTTCTACGGTTCTGGTTTATATCTCTGTAATTACCGTTACCCTGCGAAAAGTAAGTGGGCTGCAGATAAAATCTGTTGTAATCCCTTTCCAGGTCTCCATGCTTTCGAGCATACACATAAAAAGGATGTGAATGATTGCCATAACTTACAGGATTCCCACCACGCAGTACATTATCAAGAAAAGTCTGTTCGCAGTAAAGGTTATACCTCTTCTCGCCTGAGGCAGTAAAAACAGTTTCCTGTAGCCCCTTTATAATATTTTTGTTTTCCTCCCTCTTTTTAGTAAAAAACTCTTCCTTACTTATACTAGGGAGCAAAGAGTTCAATTTATCTTTTGAGGCTACATTGCCCAGAAGAGAGTAAATCGTTATACCTTCTCCTCCTTTGAGCTTTAAGGATGCGAAAGACATAGCGCACGGGAATTTATTCTGGCCTATTTGTGTAACCGGGACATTAAATTTCGGGTTGTTTGCAAAATTCATCGGGTATGAAAAATCATTGATTTCTCCGAATATCACTTCAGGGTCGATAAAAACAGGGAGATGGCTAGTCTTTCCCCCATACTTATTTAACAAAGCTAAGTAAAAATTGCCTTCGTTAATAAAAGTGACCTCTGATATATCTTTCGGGTCGACCTTCAATCTATAGAACGGGACTTTCTTCTCTAGATTTTCCACAAGCATCCATGCCTCAACTGTTCGTCTCAATCTATTAAGAAAGTAAGTTGACACACCATAAGGTACTATAAGAGGGGTCCCATCAAGAATATCCATCTTCAACGTCTTTCTGGATATGTTCTTAAATGTAACTAACCTTGCAAGAGCAGGGAAGGATTCATTCGGTATAGTAAAATACACAACCTCTATTTCAAGACCCACAAGAGGTGCTGATTCAAGCAATCTAAGCTCACCGGAACTTATAAACATGCTCTGTTTTACAGATCCGGGACCATTTCCCTGATGAGCACAAAAAGGTTCGTAGAATCGATGTGTCTTTTTATCTTTTATCTTTATAAACGTGCGAAAACACTGTGACGAAGTGAGTTGATATGCCCTATTCGCAGGCAGAAATTCCATGATGGGATATTCTTTACTTTTAACGCCAAAACTGGAAATACACTGGGCCCTGTTAACATAAAACACCCACATCGGTATACCAAATAGACCCGCTATACCTGGCAGGAAATTAGAAAAGGGCCCTGCAAGATTATAGTTCTCTATGACAAATTCACTATTTGAATTTATATAGTATTTTGCCTGTTTATACATGTATTTGTTATTTTAACAGATTAAGGCGAATTTGGCAAGTGAATTAATACCAACTGTAACTAACATGTCAAGATGTCCGCTGTTTCTAACAAGTGATGTGTCCGCTTTTGATTAAATGTAGTAGTAGCCTTTTTTCTTTTGGCTACCTTTTCTTTTTGTTTATAATGTGAATTTGTTGATAAACCCTTGGGTAAATAATAACCCAGCATGTGAGGGCCGTATCCCACGCTTATAGAGCCATCCAGATGTTCATAGACAATCACTCTACACTTAGCAAAAGATACCCTTAGTTCAGATGGACCTATTTGTAATATTCTATTATTAAACGATATGGTGTTATCATTATTGACTGTTCTCTCGTGTTTGAAGCAGAATATCTTATCCAGGTCTATGTTCTTCGGTGCAGGAATAAAGGCTGTCCCTTTCTGCTCCGGCTTTCTGACAAATCTTTTATTGTGCTCCTTGATATATTCTGTCTTTAGGTATTTATTCGCTTCCTGTATCGTCTTTATGCCTCTATATCTCAACTCTTGAGGTATTCTGCCCTGAAGAGTCCTATTAAGTCGTTCTGAACGGCCTCTTGCTTGTGCTGAATAACCAGGAATAGCCTGTATCCCTAACTCCTGAAGAGCTCTTCCTATCTGTGTAAGTCTGTCTCTTGATACAGATTCACCTGCCTTTTTAGTGAGAAAAAACTGACTTGCCCTATCTGTATATAAAGAGCAGAATATGCCCTTCTTCTCGACGACCGTCTTTAACATTCCCATGCAGGTAATGGCATCTTCTTCTTTCACAAGCTCCAGATCATAGAGCTTATTGTTGGCATCATCATAAGCGTGTACAAGATCACACATTGTGCCATTACCAAGCCAGTCGCAGGGAGAACCGTCCATGTGAATCATCATGCCTATAAGCGGCCTACGGGGGCGTCGTTTGCGGTGCTTATCATGTCTTGTGCGCTTCTCTATTAAGCCTGCTCCTTGGAGAGCAAGGCGTACCCAGTTGTAACTTATTTTTATATTATGCTCTTCTCGCAGTTTATCGTAAAAGTGCGAGATATTAAAATCAAAGTATTTTTCCCTGTATAGTTTCAAGATCTTTTTTGCTTTCTCAAAAGGCATTATCTTGGGGCTTGGCATCTTCTTACGCCTGTCATATAGACCGTCATAACCGTATTTTTCATATCTTTTCTTCCACCTTCTCATCTGACGATCTGTAATGCCAAGTATCTCTGCTGCCTCTAACCATAGAATCTGTCCAGACATTGCCCTTAGAATTACTTCCTGTACTTTCATTGCCCGCTCCAGTGCGGATTCTGGATAATATACCTGCATAACTAACCTCCATAGTTAAGCTACGCATATTACCATATCCCGCTTTGAAAGCGGACATTTCATTTGTTAATAAACCGGACATTTCACTATTTTATAACA
>JAHJHC010000110.1 GCA_018824145.1 Candidatus Omnitrophota bacterium
ATAAGGATAATGGACGGGATACCGAATCCCTCGATTGCCCTGCGATCCAATTCCTGCATCTCTGAAACACTAACTGTCCTCATGACTATAGCATATTATAACACTTCCGCCTTGCTAATCAAAACAAAAATGGGGACATCCAATAAATATGTTGTGAATCTTGCGTAATTTTACTAATATGATACACTTGGTCCTATGGTTAATAGAACAAAATTAAATTTAAGTGCGGTAATTCTGGGCCTGACCTCAATTATAGGTCAAATAATCATCATAAGAGAACTTATTATCGTTTTCTACGGAAACGAACTTTCTTTGGGAGTCATACTTGCAAGCTGGCTCTTCTGGGTATCGATAGGAAGCACTGTATTAGGCAGATTAGTGAATAGATTAAAATCCAAAGAAGCTACGCTCTCCAATATTCAACTATCCCTCGCCGTATTTCTACCTCTAAACATATTTTTAATCCGCAATATAAAATCGATTCTAAATATTTCAACCGGCGAAATCATTGGTTTTATACCAATGTTTAATTGTTCCTTCCTATCCCTCTCTCTACTATGCATGATGTTAGGTTTTACCTTTATATTAATAGCGAGGCTTTCCGCAGAAAATAGCAAAATTCCATCTAGAGAAGTGGGAAAAATTTATTTATTGGAAGGGCTTGGAGCTTCTATAGGAGGACTGCTCTATAGTTTTTTCCTTATTAAGGCCCTTACCCCATTCCAAAATGCATTCATCGTAGGGAGTCTTAATCTCATGATATCCCTTCTATTTAATAGAAACCTATTTCAACTCATCTATCTAATAGGCCTCTCAACCACATTTATATTCAACTGGCCGGCACACTTAGAAAAATATACAAGGCAGTTGCAATTCAGGCCTTTTGAATTAGTAGAAAGCACAGACTCTATTTACGGCAATATCACTGTGACAAAATCCAAAACACAATTTAGTTTTTATGAAAACGGCCTACTTATCTTTACAAGCCCGGACCTCCTAACAAGCGAGGAATCAGTCCATTATGCATTACTGGAACACCCTGCGCCGAAAGATGTGCTCCTTATAGGCGGCGGAGTAAGCGGTTCTCTTAAAGAAATCCTAAAGCATCCCATAGAAAGCCTCGATTATGTAGAACTCGATCCTCTAATAATTAAACTCGCTGAAAAATATCTGCCGCTCATTAAAGACGACAGGGTAAATATAATACATGCGGACGGCAGGTTTTTCGTTAAATCTGACCTTGCAATAAGGGGATACGACGTTGTGATCCTCGATATTCCTGACCCATATACAGCTATGTTAAATAGATTTTATTCTATAGAATTTTTCAGGGAGGTTAAAAAAATCCTTGCGCCTGACGGCATTTTATCATTTTCACTCACCTCTTCCGAAAACTATATAAATCAGGAACAAGCCTATTATCTAGCCAGCATTTACAATACCCTTAAACAAGAATTTCAGGATATAAAGATCTTGCCGGGAGACAGAGCTACGTTCCTTGCTACAAATAAATCCGACATGTTAACCTATGAGGCGGATATCCTAATAAAACGACTGCGAGAAAGAAGAATATCTTCTAAATTTGTCCGGGAATATTATCTGCCCTTTAAACTAGACCCTTTAAGGATTAAATATATAGAGGATACGTTGAGAGAATTTACGGGTGCAAAAATAAACCAGGATTTCAAACCTATCTCTTACTTCTATCACATGTCAGTATGGATGGGCCTCTTCCACTCCGGAAAGGGGATCCTGCCATATTTACAAAAAATCAATTTAAATCTATTTATCTTAATAATAGTGTTTCTATTTTTCCTGGGATATTTAATAAAACATCTGGTGAAATTCACCTTTAAACTCCCTGTAATTATATCTATCGGAACTACAGGTATGAGTGAAATATCTTTCCAGATAATCGTAATCCTGACATTCCAATTTCTATATGGATATATTTACTATAAAATAGGGCTGATTTTGACCTCTTTTATGATAGGCCTTGTGTTAGGAAGTTTCTGTATCAATAGAATCGTGCAAAAATTACAGGACGAAAAATCCCTTTATATAAAAACCCAAATTGCCATATGTATCTACCCTTTACTGCTTCCAGCAATATTCACTCTTATTGCAAAAATCAATATAACCAGGCCGGATATTGGTAATAGCCTTCAGGTGAGTTTTGCAATGTTACCAACTATAGCTGGTTTTATAGGAGGGTTCCAGTTTCCTCTTGCAAATAAAATCTGCCTCAAAGACTCTCAAGATGTCGGAAGAACCACAGGACTTTTATACGGCATAGATATATTTGGGGCATGTATTGGCGGATTATTAGTAGGGGTAATACTTATTCCAGTCATTGGTATTATAGAAACATGTATTTTCTTATCCATTCTAAACACGCTTATATTAATCTTACTTACATCCACCCGTAAATCGTAATATTTTCAATGATGGGCTACATATTACCATGGTTAGTAGCCCCCAGGCTATCAGGTCTTGGGGACGTAAAATTGCCCCAGCGTGGCAATTTTACTCTGTTTTTCTGCTCGCTCGTCTTTTTGCCAGAGGACTAGGGCTGTCTGGCACATCAGGAAGATTTTGGCAAAAGTTCTTCTTCGCTAAAGCTTCGAAGAAACTATCTCTCCGAAGCTGAATGCGAAAGCAATTCAGCGAAGGAGGAAGTCCGCAAGGATTTACGGCGAGCTTCGATCATGTATCCAGGCGCTAGCGTATCACGGAAGCGAGCCGTAAACCGTAGCGGACGGCAAAATCATTCCAGTACCAGACATCCCTAGCCCTCTGGCAAAAAGACACCATGCCCGCCCCGTTCCAAATTCTTTAATATCGTCGAATAATTTATCAGAGTTG
>JAHJHC010000111.1 GCA_018824145.1 Candidatus Omnitrophota bacterium
CCCTCTGATCCCTCTATCCTTAAGCCTTAACACAGCTTCTTTAAACTCTTTCTCATACATCTGCATATCAGGACTAACCTCTTCCTGCACAAGAGGGATTCCAGTAGCTTCAGTCTGCAATTTCAAAAGACGGGATTCTATTCCATGAAAACAGCAACGTTTATATTCTCTGGATATAAAATTCAAAAGATATTGAACCCTATATCCTTTTTCCATTGCCCTATAACAAGCTAAACAACTATCCTTTCCCCCGCTCCACGAAGACACAACTTTTAAGTTATTCATAAAGTAATTCTTCCCAATACGCATATGTTAAACAATACGGCTATTTCCGCGAATTCATTTATTGCTCCGAGTGTATCACCTGTAATACCACCTATTCTTTCACTGATAGCTCTCCCTGCTATATAAGCTGATAGAGCAACGACTGCCAAGGTTACTAATCCCGATACACGCCAAAACATAAAGGCACAAAGTATAGTAATTACAGTAGAAAATATAAATACCTTTATATTAATATTCCGCACAAAAATCTTTGCCTTTCCTTCCTCACGGGCATAAGGGAATAAAAACATACTTAAAACCAAACTCCATCTACTGAAGACACACATCAGGATCAATGATGGCTCTTTCAAATCTAAACTTATAGATGAAATAAAGGCGATTTTTAAAAGTATAATACTTACGAGGCTCAAAACACCCATTGTTCCGATACGAGAATCCCGCATGATCCTTAAAATCTCATCTTTACCTTTTCTGCTTAAGAAGGCATCCATAGTATCAGCCAGGCCATCCATATGGATCCCGCCGGTAAGGATAATAAGCAAAATAACCAAAATAATATTTATGAAAAACTGCTCAAAGCCCAGAAACCATAAAAATCTATTGGCCCCTATTAAAATCAACCCTAATAATAACCCGACTAGAGGGAAATAGCTGCTGGAAACCTTGTTTTCATCGATATTCTTTATTCTGACAGGGATACTAGTTAAAAACTGTAAGGCTATTAAGAAATTTTTCATTGTTCGATCTTCTCAGATACGTTTGCGCTCTTAAATGTTGCCATTTGAGTCATGATTTTTATGCCTGATTCAACTAAACTCATACCCAAAGCTGCTCCGGTTCCTTCTCCCAGACGCATATTTAAATTCAAAAGCGGCGATATGCCTATGTGGTCAAGAATAATCCTATGTCCTCTCTCTACAGAACAGTGTGCAGCAATAAGATAATCTTTGACCTTTGGCTCCAGATGATACGCAATGAGGGCACTGGCACCTGAAATAAAACCATCTATTACAACAGGCACTCTCTCTGATGCAGCCTTTATTATTATTCCGGCCAGGCCTCCGATCTCAAATCCACCCACCTTTGAAAGCACATCTATTGCATCATGCGGGTCCGGTTTATTTATGCTAATGGCCTTTTTAATAACCCCTATTTTTCCTGCTAACCCATCATCATTAATACCAGTGCCTCTTCCTGTAACGAGATCTACCGGCTTTCCCGTAAAAACAGAGGTTATAGCACTGCTAGGTGTAGTATTACCTATGCCCATGTCACCTGTACCGACAATATCAATACCTTTTCTATACTCTTCTTCAAAAACCTCTATACCCGCTTCAATAGCTCTTACAGCCTCTTCTCTAGTCATCGCAGGGCCTTTTGTCATACTTTTGGTGCCATAATTTATCTTTTTAACTATCAGCTCCGGATGGGATTCTAAATCAACGGCAATCCCCATATCCACAACTATAACTTTTGCATTGATTTGATTTGCTAACACATTTATTCCCGCACCGCCATTCAAAAAATTATAGACCATCTGAGGAGTAACCTCTTTTGGATAAGCGCTCACACCATCTTCAACCACTCCATGATCTCCTGCCATAGTAAAAATGACCTTATTTTTAAGAAGCGGCTTCTCGTTTCTTGTAATACCGACAATAAGCTTAGCCAACTCCTCAAGCCGTCCTAGGCTCCCTTGAGGTTTTGTCAGATTATCCAGTCTCTCCTGCGCCTTTTTCATAAGATTACGGTCAAGGCCGTCGATTTTTGCTATAGTTTCTTTTATCTTTTTCATTTAATCCTCCATGGCAACCCTGAAACCATAAAGAATACCTCTTTAGATTTCTCTGCTACTAGTTGATTTACCCGGCCTTGTAAATCCCTGAACCTTCTCGCTAATTTATTATCCGGGACTATGCCTAGGCCGACTTCGTTTGAGACGATTATAGAGCTATGCTTACTACTCTTGAGAATCTTAAGTATCCTACTGATCTCAGCTTCTATTGCATTATCACTAAGGCCTTCGGATAAAAGGTTGGATATAAAAAGCGTGAGACAATCTATAACGATAATATTGAATTTTAACCCTATCTCTTTCAGTAAAGGAGTTAGATCTTTCGGGGCCTCAAAGGTATCCCAAGCAGATGGTCTCTTCTTCTTATGAAGCTTAATGCGCTCATCCATCTCCTTATCAAGGGGTAGACAAGTAGCAATAAAAGCAACTTTTCCACTTTTTTCCTTAGCTATTTGCATTGCAAAAGAACTCTTTCCGCTTCTTGCTCCACCAGTAATAAAAAAAATCTTACCCATTTAAGTGCCCCATATCATTGAAAAACAGGACTTCACCCTTATTATCTTTAAACTCAACTGTAGTTATACTCGCTAAATCAGGTTTTATTGTCCATATGTCTTTTGTTTTCAATATAGTTCCTATGATTATTTTTATCGGGCCGGCATGTGTAACTACTGCCGCTATCTTATCTTTATTAATATAGATGATTTTCGCCAATGCCTCTCTTACCCTTTTCTCAAGATCACCCAGGGTGTCTCCTTCG
>JAHJHC010000112.1 GCA_018824145.1 Candidatus Omnitrophota bacterium
AGCCGCAGATAACATTATCTCTACTATGAACGATTCCTTAATTCTTTTAGACAAAGATAGAAACATTATCACCGTAAATAAAGCAACTCAAGGCCTGTTAGGCTATAAGAAAAAAGAGTTAGAGGCAAAACCATTAGATATATGCTTAAGAGAAGAAAAATCTAAAAGCACATTGATTGATAAAATAACTAAAGGAGAAACTATTAGTGAATACGACATTGCTTTTCAAACAAAAAAAGGGAAATATATCCCGGTAAGCTTCTCATCTTCTACTCTCAGGGATGAGGCAGGTGGTATATCCGGCGTTGTCTGCATAGCCAGAAATATGACCGAACGCAAACAAGCTGAAGAAAACCTAAAGATAGCATACGCCAAACTCAAACAAACCCAAGAACAGCTTATTCAAGCTGAAAAGTTCAAAGCGATTGGTGAGTTGGCTAGCGGCATAGCCCATGAGGTAAGAAATCCCCTGGCAATCATATCTCAAGGTGTTAACTATTTAGAGAATAAGGTCCCTGTAAAGGAAAACATTTCTGAAATCCTGGATATGTTAAAGAGCAATGTCAAGAGGGCTAATGACATTATCCGCAGCCTAGTTGATTTCTCCAGGGTCACTGAACTAAACCTGCAGACTGAAGATATAAATGCTATATTAGAAAGTGCTGTAACTTTAGTAGAGCACATGGTTAAACTGGAGAGCATAAAATTTGTTAAGCAGTTAAATACGGATTTGCCCCTCGTTTCAGTAGATAAAGGAAAGATGGAACAGGTATTCCTTAATTTATTCTTAAATGCAATCCAGGCTATGCCCAAGGGTGGGACACTGTTTATCCGCAGTTATGCAACTCAACTAGCCAAATCAAGTGAAGAAACAGAAACAAGGACTAAAGACTCTTTTAAACCCAGGGAAAAGGCCGTAGTTGTAGAAATAGAAGATACCGGTATAGGCATCTCCCAAGAGGACACAGAAAGGATCTTCGATCCTTTCTACACTACCAAAGGACCACGAGGAGGAACTGGCCTAGGTCTTACAGTTACCGGAAACATCATCAAGATGCACAAAGCCCTTATGGAGATAGAAAGTAAACTTGGCAAAGGAACCAAGTTTATCATAACTTTACCACCATAAACATGCGCTCGAAGCTCAATTCGTTAAGTTCATTGATGTTTGGTTTTATTATTATCATTAAAGATCCTTTTAATATGAAACCATTTTATGATACCATACCATTGCACTAAGAACAATATAACTCTGCCGTCCACTCTATAATTTAGGAGTTTACTCCTTATTTCAACAGAATCAACCGATGCTCCGACTTTGCTTGATTAGTTTCTTGTGTTTCATGTTAGAAAGTCAAATAATCCGACTAATAATCTTACCACCTCCTACTACAATAGAAGCAGCAAGTGGTAAAATTTATAAAAATTTCTTACTTCTTTATGATATAATTTAATTGTTCCATACAAGGAGGTGATGCCGTGTTAGTAAAACTTTTGCTAACGCCTAGTCCCTCCCAGATTTAATGTAAGGGGGGTTTACCAGGGCAACATGGAGAGAGATTTCTCCTAAATGGTAAGCAGAGGCCTTTAGGCGTAAGGGATAACGCCTCAGTAAGGCATAGGATAGGGCGGGTTTTGCCCACCCTTTTAATTTTTAGTCAATCTTGTCCTCAGCCTAAACTTAATTCCAACCAGTGTATTATTGCGATAGCATCCTGATATAATGTCCTCCAGTATATTCAAAGTTACACATCCCTGCCCATGCCTATGCGAATATTATACTAATACTAACCTCTCTGGCACACTCTTGGCACACAAAGTGTCAAAATCTTGTCCAAAATATGTATATAACTGGAAGTAACTGAACACAACTGGAGGCAATTAAACGTTGGAGTTTTAAAGGGTTAGGGAATTTGTGCGTAAATGGGGATTTTTGCGTATTTCATCCCACCTTCCGCACCAGTAACTGGCGGTAATTGGAAACAATCTGATACAACAAGAATCAAATACATCTGATCCCTTAACTCATTCTTTCTTTATTTTTTCTTGCCTCGTTTCTCTCTGATTAAAGCAATATCAGCCAGGTCTATAGCCCTGGCTGATTTCTTTTTCATTTTTTCAAGGTCGTCCAGAGACGCAACGTAGAAATTAAACTTTTTTCCTTTTATTTTTTTTGAGCGCTTTAGAAGTCCGGTAAATTCTTTCTCGTTTTCAAAAAATATATCAACAAGCTCAATACCAGTTTTATCCTGCAATGTTATCCACTGACCGATTAGCAAATCAGGACTGTCTATCATTCTAACGATATGCCTGTCACGTTTTAAAAGGCCTGTTTTCTGTATATTTAAAAAAAGCTTTTTAACCGCCTCGTTCTCTGCTGGCACCACAATATCTATATCTATAGTGCTTCGAGGAATGCCATGTAACGCCATAGCTGCGCCGCCGACAATTACAAATGGATTTTTTTTTGCGGCAAGTATTTTAAGAATTTTTAACGGGACATTTGGAACGGGAAAGATATTTTTTCCAGCCATTTCGCAACCTTTCGGCATATTTTCTGGAATCTTCTGGCATAAGCTGCCATATAGAATATCCTGTACTAAGCGCCCATGTAAGTTGCTCTTCTGGAGACAATTCCGAAAAATGCCTGAAATGATTATGTCTTATTTCGAATGCGCTATTCATAATAAGGATTATATCATATATTTTA
>JAHJHC010000113.1 GCA_018824145.1 Candidatus Omnitrophota bacterium
CTATTCAGTTCTTTAAGCCGATTATATATTAAGATCCATGCGCAATCTTTTTCCTTATCCACCTCACATTTCCCTTTATTTGAACCGCCGCAAGGGCCGTTCAAAAGGGCCTTTGGACACCGCGTCACAGGGCATATCCCACCTGTAATATTAAGGATGCAATCTCCGCACATAGCGCATCGTTCAAAAAAACCAAAACCTGTCTTATCAAGTATTGATCCAAACATAGTATCGCACCCTGCATAAACAGGTCTCTTTGCCCTATCATTATCAAGTACAGACTGAACACCCAGGCCACAAGAAAGGATTAAAAACGTATCTGAGGAATCTACTGCCTTTTTATTTTTGGCTAAGATTGTCTTTACCTGGCTTGCTATGCACGGCGAATCCGGTATAGCCCATCCAGTTACTACTTTTCCTTTCTCCTCAAGTAGTTTTTTAATCTCCATAACTTCTTTTTCTCCGCCGGTCTTACAGGTAGTAGCACAATCACCGCATCCTACTATAAAAATCTTCTTTTGAGGACCTATGGACGCCAGGATATCCTCAAATAATTTCTTCTTAGTAACGATCATAGTAACTCCTTTATATCCTTTTCAAACACCTCTTTATCCCTGTAACCTATATATCTCTTCCATATTCTCCCGTCTCGATCAATAACAAATGTCGTAGGTATAGACACTATACCGCCGTATAAATCAGTAACTACTCTATTGCCCAAAAGAATAGTGTAGTTTATGCCATATTCTTTGGCAAAATAACCAATAGAGTTCTCTGCATCCTTGTCTAATACAACCCCTATTATCTCTAAGCCCTCATCTTTGTATTCATCGTATAATGCTATAAAATGCGGTATCTCTGCCTTACACGGCGGGCACCATGTAGCCCAGAAATCAAGGATTATAACCTTATCTTCAAAATCAGATAATTTCTTTTGTCTCCCCTCCATATCAAAAAGCTTAAAATCAGGGGCTCTTTTTAAAGAAACCGGCTTAGTAACTCCGGGTTTTTTAAGAAACGTCTCTCTTAACTTAGCCACCGTAAATATAGCCGCAATAATTCCAAAAATCACTATAACAACAATAAGAACCTTGTTTTTCATGGCCTCACCTGAATAAAACCTGGAAATGTCCTGAAAACAACACTGCTCCTATAAATATCAAAAATATTCCGGTAACGATCGGGACGAATTTCATAAACGCCTTGAAACGATTAAACATAGAAAGAAATTGGTTTATTGCAAGGCTGGCTAAAAAAAACGGCAATCCTAACCCCAAAGAATAAAATGACAAAAGCATTATTGCGCGGGGTAATCCTTCTTGTGTGGAGGCATAGATCAATATGCTTGAAAGAATCGGCCCTACGCAAGGTGTCCAGCCCACTGCAAACACCATACCTATTAATAAAGAACTAAAATAGCTGATCTTCCTCCTATGATAGACTAATTTTCTTTCCAGCATTAAAAATTTTAACTTAAGTAAACCCGAAATATGAAGGCCGAATAAAATTATTAAGCCCCCGCCGATCCTTTCCAACCATATTCTTCTTATGCCAAAAAAACTGCCTAAATACGCGACTGTTACGCCTAAAAGAACAAAGATAATTGAAAATCCGAGTATAAAAAATAAAGAATGTACTGCCGTAACTCTCCTTATATTAGACGCATGAGCTAAAGTCTTCATATCCTCGAAAGACTTTCCGGTAATATAAGTTATATAAGAGGGGAAAAGCGGTAGAATGCAGGGCGAAAGGAATGTCAAAAGCCCAGCGCCGAAAGATATAATAATAGAGACTTCGCTTTCAGTGCCCATAAGATCTCCCTATAGATTTTATTTCCGCGAAGCCCTGATCTTTATTATATTGAGCTCACTTTTTATATCTTCAAGACGCTCAATTATAGCCTGTTGATTCTTTAATATCTCGTCTATCTTCTCTGAGACGACTCTCGTATTCTGCGTTTTCTCTGATTCCTGCTCTTTACCAAAACCCTTGAGAGTAAAAAATCCCAGAGAAACTATCATGGCTAGAATAACCGATACTAATAACACCTTTCTCGCCATATTAAACCTCAACCCCTCTTTTGAGTTACTTACTCACCTATTTAAGCTTATTATAACAAATCCAATCTGTCTCGTCAATAGCCTAGTTTTGAAGATATCTCTCCAAATGGCAGGGTATTCAATATATCTTCCTTCTCAAGCCATCCCCTGCGGGCTGTGGCTATACCGCACTTCATCATCTCTAGCTGTTGGGCTATATGAGCATCTGTATTGATTGCTAATTTGACCCTAAAATCCTTGGCCATACGGCAATTTATATCATTCAAATCAAGCCTCTGCGGGAAACTATTTATCTCTAATACTGTACTTGTATCTCTACACACCTTAAAAATCTCCTCAAATTTGACCTCGTAAGGCTCCCTCGCCCCCCAAAGTTTCCCTGTAAGGTGCGCAATAATATCTACATGTTTATTCCGGCATGCCTTTACAATACGTTCTGTCAATTTATCTTTGGACTGCTTAAATCCCGAATGCACAGCTGCTATTACAATGTCCATCTCTTTTAAAATATTATCCGGATAATCAAGGTTACCGTCTGAATCAATATCTACCTCTGTGCCAAACAAAATTCTTATATCCCTGTATTTCTTGCTTAACTTTTCCATCTCTTTTCTCTTGGCTTTTAATTCCTCTTTATTGAGGCCGCCGGCAATCTTCAAACCTTGCGAGTGATCACTTATAGCAATATATTCATATCCTAACTCCCTTGCCTTAATGACCAGGTCTTCTATGGAACTGCCGCCGTCTGACCATGTGGAATGCACATGTAGATCACCCTTTACATCATTAAGTTCTACAAGCTTAGGTAGGCTTCTTTCTTCAGCAGCTTCAAGTTCCCCCCTATCTTCCCTTAACTCAGGGACAATATAAGCCATGCCTAAAGTTTTATACATCTCTTCTTCTGTCTTACCAGCAATGCTTTTATCTTTCCTGAATATGCCATATTCACTTAATTTAAGACCTTTTTTTATAGCAAGCTGACGCAGTTTTATATTATGCGCCTTTGAACCGGTAAAATACATCAGACTAGCCCCATAAGAAGCGTCTTTAACAACTCTGACGTCAACCTGTATGTTGCCTATAGTAAGGATTGATGACTTTGTTGGACCCTTTGCCAATATCTCTTTAACATCAGGTAATGTTGTAAACTTATCCATTACCTTTTTGGATGCCTTCGAAGAAACCAGAATATCAATATCCCTAACCGTATCCTTCCCTCTCCTAAGACTTCCGGCCGGATCTATTCTCTTTACCTCTTTTAACTTTTTAAGCTGGGCCACAAACGAATCAGCCACATCCATTGCTGTCTTTAAATCCATCCTCTCATGGCCCCTTTTTAAAAGTTCTATGCCGTGAAGTATATTTTCCTCGGTCTTTTCTCTAATGCCGGGCAATTTTCTTACCTTACCTGCATGAATCATCCTTTCGAGCATCACAATATCTCTTATACCTAACTCATCATATAATAATTTTGCTGTCCTGGGCCCTACCCCGGGTATATTCAGGATATCAATAATGCCTTGCGGTATCTCCTTTGTTAAATCCTCTAGATATTTAAGCCTGCCATTGGAAACAATCTCCTTTATCTTTTCTTCAAGGTCTTTACCGATACCCGGGATAGTCTTAAGCCTCTCTTCTTTAATGAAAATCTCTATATCCTCCGGGATCGATTCTATATTTTGAGCAGCACGCTCGTATGCACGGATCCTAAAAGGATTCCCTCCCTTTATCTCCAAAATCTGCGCAATCTTCCGAAAAATATTAGCAATCTCCTGATTCTTCATGGTAAAATCATTTTTGTAATACTTTCAGCACTATGTTACACTCTAGCACCCAGGCCAGTAGGTTTTGGGGCTTCTTTTGTGCGAGCGGGCCCCGTACCGACATATTAAAATTTTAATACGTCGGTACGGGGCGGGCATGGTGTCTTTTTTCCAGAGGGCTAGAGCTGTCTGGCACTGGAATAATTTTGCCGTCCGCTACGGTCCGCCTGAGGCGGATCCTTGCGGACTTTTGCCAAAATTTTCCTGATGTGCCAGACAGCTCTAGCCCTCTGGAAAAAAGACGAGCGAGCACAAAAACAGAGCAAAATTTTCTCGCTGGGAAAATTTTGCGTCCCCAAAACCTACTGGCCTGGGTGCTAGAGTATGACGTATCTCACTAAATAGTATATTGCTAAAATCATTTTAGCATAGATTTTTCCAAGGATAAAGTATATAATATTATCTGTTATGTTACTGAAATTCTTCCGTAAACGCAAAAACATGAAACGTATAATGTGGGTCCTTGCTATATTGATAATTCCGGCCTTTGTAATCTGGGGTGCGGGTAGCTCGGGTAAAAAAAGAGGAGAAGGCCCGGATTATGCGGGTAAGATCTTCAATAAAAAGGTCTCCTTTGAAGAATATAGGGATATGTGGTACGTTACAAGAGATAATCTATCAAGGTCTTTCGGCAATAATGTCCCTGCCGAATTCATAGACCAGATGACATGGAATCGGATCTTATTGTTAGAGGAGGCAAAAAGACAAAAGATTGTTGTCGAAGACTCTGAAGTCATAGAAAACATCTTCTCTTTCCCTGCCTTCCAGAGAGACGGCCGATTCGATAAAAAATTATACAAATCCATGCTTGGGGATGCTGTAAAAAACTTTGAGGCGAGGCTGAGAGACGATATGCTCATCTCCAAACTAAGAGATACAATCACCTCTCGTATTTCTGTAACAGATGACGAAGTTAAACTTGTCTACAAAAAGAAATTCGAAAAAATCAAGGCATCTTATATATCGATACCGTTTATTGACTTTGAAGAAGATATCCGATATCAGGAACACGACCTTATTGAATTTTATGGGCGGGATAAAGAGGCCTTCGGAAAACCTGAACATATCAATGTCAAATATATAGAAGTCCTTTTTTCTGATTTTGACAAAGATGTATTCATGGAAGAAGAAGCGGTTAAAAGATATTTTGAAGAACATATCTCGGATTTCAAAAAGCCGGATTCCGATGAGCCTCCGGTATTAGACGATGAGATAAAAAAAGAGGTGTCAAATAAACTATCTATGGAAAGGAAAAAATCTCTTGCTGAAGAATTGTCTTATAAGATCCTTGATGGGGCAGCCGATAAAAAAGATATGGATGAAGTAGCCTCTTCCTTCGAATTAGAAACAAAAGAAACAGGTTTTTTCAACATGCAAGAGGAGATCCCTGGTATTGGATGGTCATACGAATTTACAAAAAAGGGGTTTGAGCTGAATCCTGGAGAGATCTCTAAGGCACTTATTAAAACTGCCAGCGGTCTCTACATTATCCAGTTAAAGGAGAGAAGAGGACCTTACCTGCCTGAATTCGAAGAGATCAGAGACTCGGTCATGGAGCGCTATAAAAAACATGAATCAATAAAAATCGCTGAAAAAGAAGCAAAAAAACTTTATTTAAAAATAAACAATAAAATGAGCTCCGGCTCGAAATTCGAAGATATTGTAAAAGAGGCTGGTTTAGAATCTAAGCAAACTGATTTTGTGACGCGGGACGGTTATATACCGACATTAGGTCCTGCTAGAGACTTTATTGATGCCTGCGTGTCTCTAAAAACCGGGGAAATAACCGGGCCCGTAAAGATGCCGGAAAGCTGGACTATCTTAAAACTTGACGGGTACCAGGATATAGATGAAGTTGAATTCGTAAAACAAAAATCGGACTTTAAAGAACAACTTTTATCCAGAAAACAACAGGATGGATTCAATAAATGGTTTAAAGACCTTGAGAGAGAAGCGGATTTTGTAAGTTATACTGCGGAATAGAATCCCTACTTATTAAGAAGAGTCCTAAGTTCTTTCATAAACTGATTTATATCTCTAAACTGCCTATAAACAGATGCGAATCTTACATAGGCAACCTCATCCAAACCATACAAAAATTCCATCACTAATTCACCGATCTGGCTGGCATCCACCTCTTTTTCAAATTTAGTCTGGAGGGTATATTCTATCTTATCGGTAAGCTCTTCAAGCTGTTGAGTGCTTATCGGCCTTTTCTCACAGGCCTTTTTGATGCCTGCCAGGATCTTTTTTCTATCGAAGGGCTGGCGTCTTCCGTCTTTCTTTATCACCATTAAAGATACCTCTTCTATATTCTCATATGTCGTAAAACGTCTTCGGCAATTAAGGCATTCTCTCCGTCTACGGATTGAGCGGCCTTCTTCTGAAGAACGGGAATCAATAACCTTATCTTCCTTATGGCTGCAAAACGGACACTTCATATGACACCTCTCTATATTATCTTCTTTGCTACTTCAATTCCGGATAAAGAGGAAACTCCTTGGTAAGCTTAGCCACTCTATTGACACATTCCTCTAATATTGAAACACTGGATTTTTTTGTCAATGCAATATTGATTATATTACCGATCTCCTGCATCTGGGAGATCTTCATGCCTCTGGTAGTAACTGCAGGCGTACCAAGCCTTATGCCGCTAGTCAAAGAAGGACTCTTTTTATCGAATGGGATAAGGTTTTTATTAACAGTTATATGGACCTTGTCAAGGATATCTACTGCCTCTTTACCAGTAAAACCCTTTGAATCTAAATCTATCAAACAAAGGTGATTATCCGTACCCCCTGAAACTATCCTGAAGTTGCAGCTTTTTAAACATTCTGCCAAGGACTGGGAATTTTTTATAATCTGCTCTTGGTATTCTTTAAATTGACTGGTTTCTGCTTCTTTAAACGCTACTGCCTTACTAGCTATGACATGCATTAAAGGCCCGCCCTGGATACCGGGAAAGATTTCCGCATCTATCTTTTTAGCTAATTCTCTGCGACAGAGCACCATTCCGCCTCGCGGCCCTCTTAGTGTTTTATGCGTAGTAGTACTTACTACTTCTGCGTAAGGAAGTGGGCTAGGATGAATGCCTGCTGCAACCAAACCAGCAATATGTGCCATATCTACAAAAAGATACGCGCCTACGGAATCGGCTATCTCTCTAAATCTCTTGAAATCTATAATGCGCGGGTATGCACACGCCCCTGCAATAATCATCTTAGGTCTATGCTTTTTTGCGAGGGAGGCTATTTCATCATAATCAAGGAATTCATTGGATTTACTCACACCGTATGGTATTACATTAAAGAGCCTCCCTGAAAAATTATGGGGGTGGCCATGTGTCAGATGTCCTCCGCAGGCAAGGTCCATCGCCAGGACAGTATCTCCTTTTTCAAGCAACGCAAAATATACAGCCATATTCGCCTGGGTACCTGAATGCGGTTGCACATTAGCGTGTTCTGCCCCAAAAAGTTTCTTTGCCCTTTCAGCTGCCAGGCTCTCTGCCTCGTCAACATACTCACAACCGCCATACCATCGTTTCGACGGATAGCCTTCAGCATATTTATTAGTGAGGACAGACCCCTGCGCCTCAAGAACAGCAAGGCTTGCAAAATTTTCGCTTGCTATAAGCTCGATGTTATTCTTTTGCCGTTCCAGCTCTCTGTGTATTACCTGAAAAATCTCCGGATCAACTTTTTTTAACGTATTCATCTCTCCTCCGAAACACTTTCTATTCTTTTAATCTGATTAACTCTCCTTTTATGTCTACCCCCCAGGGCGCGGGTAGAAAGCCAGATTGAGATAAGCTTTTTTGCTTTAGCTTCAGATACGATATTTGCCGCCAAAACTAAAATATTAGCGTCATTATGTAGTCTACTAGAACGAGCAACATCCTGTCTGTCACATAAAGCAGCCCTGACCCCTTTAACTTTATTCGCTACTATCGACATGCCAATCCCTGTCTTACATATCAGTATGCCCCGCGTATATCTTCTATCTCCGACTGCCTTGCTGAGTTCATAGCCAACAATAGGGTAATCAGAGCTTTCATCTGAAAAGACCCCGAAATCCTTTACATTATGCCCCTGGTTTTTTAAAAACTTCGCGAGGCTCTCTTTTAACTTAAAACCTCCGTGATCTGTAGCTATTGCAATTTTCATTTATCCTCCGTATTACCGCGTTTCTTTTTTAAATATTTCCAAGAATATATTCTCTACCTGATCCTTTATAATTTTACTAACCCACCTGTATTCTTCAAGAGGTCTACCTATGGGATCGGATATATTCTCATCTTCTTTTAAAAGCATTACTTTTGGACCAATCCAAGGTAACATGTTCAAAACAATATCTCTGTGCAAATGCTCCATTACATATATAAAATCGGATCTCTTCAATAAATCCATCGTTACAAGCTTCCCTTTATGCATAGAAACATCTTCACCCAGTTCCTTCATAACCTGTATTGTATTGGGCGCTGCGGGGATACCATAATAAGAAGCTGTACCAGCAGAATCAACCCGCACTTTTTGAGATAACCCTGATTCTCTCAAAAATTTCTCCAGCACGGCCTTTGCCATAACACTTCTGCAGCTATTCCCTGTGCATATAAAAAGCACATGGTAATCAACTAATAAATCTTCTTTTGGGATCGCACCTTCCCTCAATACTGTGAAAGGATCCGTAGTTACATCCACAACAGTAGACTCTATCCCTATCTCTACGGAGCCGCCGTCCAATATCATGTCAATGGCGCCAGACATTTCAGAAATGACATCTTGGCCTGAAGTAGGAGGCCTTCCCCCCGAGATATTCGCGCTTGGGGCCACTAAAGGAAAAGGTGCTTCTTTTATAAGCGCCAAGGCTATTTTATTCCGGGGCATGCGAATACCTACCTTATGCCCTTTCTTATCAAACGCTACAATAGTCAATGGGCCCGGCCAAAATTTATGGATGACCTTTCTTGGCCGTTCCGACAAAACTACTCCTAAATCATTCAATGTCTCAAATCCAGCGATATGAAAGGTGAAAGGCTTGTTTTTAGATCTCTTTTTTATTCTATACAACTTCTCTATAGCTTTTGAATCTTGGAAATTAGCACCTATACCATAGACTGTTTCTGTAGGAAAAGCAACAAGTCCGCCTTTTTGCAGGACATTAGCTGCTTCTCTTATCAAACCCTCTTCCGGGGTATTAGGATTAATCTTTATAATCTTAGTCTGCATACAATTTGACACTATGTTATGGCATGATTAAGCGTTTTCGAGGCTTCTTTCTTACGAGCGGGCATGGTGTCCGCCGTGCTTTGTGGCGGACGAGCGAGGAAGAAAACAGAGCAAATTTTCCACGCTGGGGAAAATTTGCGTCCTCGAAAACGCTTAACCATGCCGAGATTATCTATCATCTAACTGCACCCAAAATACGTATAGCAAAAAACGCTGCATTCTTAGCCCCTGACTTACCTATTGCCATGCACGCTACTGGAACCCCTGATGGCATCTGAACCGTGGATAAAAGAGAATCCATGCCTCCTAATGCCTTAGTCTCAATCGGGACCCCTATAACCGGCAAATCCGTATATGAACCTACTACCCCTGCTAACGCAGCTGAACCTCCTGCGCCGCATATTATAACTCCAAGCCCTCTTTTTCTGGCAGATTTAGCATACTTACGCACAGCTTCAGGAGTCCTATGAGCTGAAAGCACATTCAATTCATAAGGTATCTTATATTCTTTTAAAATTTTCTCTGTCTCGCTCATAGTATCGGCATCAGACTTACTACCCATAAGGATACCCACCAAAACTTTTTTTTCAGTAGCCATATTATATCCTCCGTATTTTTATCGCTCGATCCCCTATATCCCGTCTATAATAAATACCCTCGAAGTCGATCTTACTTACTGCCTGATATGCCTTATCTTTAGCCAGCCTTATATCATTACCAAATCCTATAACACCTAAAACTCTGCCTCCACTAGTAAAAATCTTTCCATTCTCACATATAGTCCCTGCATGAAATACTGCGGCATCTTTCATTTCTTTAACAAGTTCCAGTCCTTGAATCTCTTTATGCCTTTCATATGTCCCTGGATATCCCCGAGACGCACAAACTACGCAAAGACACGGCCTCTGGTCCCATTCGAGGTTTATCTTATCCAGAGTCCCGTCAATACACGCAGTTAAAGCATCTACTAAATCTGACTTTAGTCTAGGAAGAATAGCCTGGGTTTCAGGATCTCCAAACCGCACATTAAACTCCAAGGCCATAGGCCCGTCTTTTGTAATCATTATCCCACCGTACAATACACCTTTATAGAACTTACCTTCTCCAGCAAGGCCATTTATAATAGGCCTAAAAACCTTCTCTATAATATCATCGAATATATCTCCGGAAACAACCGGAGCAGGAGAATACGCACCCATGCCTCCTGTATTCGGGCCCTTGTCATTATCAAAAATCCTCTTATGATCCTGTGAAGAAACAAGGGGGACTATCGTTTTCCCGTCAGTAAATACCAATATAGACGCCTCTTCGCCCTCCAGGCAGTCTTCAAGAATGATCTTCTCTCCTGAGGCACCAAAAACCTTATCGACCAAGATAGAATCTATGGCCTTAGTCGCCTCTTCGATAGTTTGTGCCACTATCACACCTTTACCAGCTGCAAGCCCATCTGCCTTTATAACTATCGGAACGCCGATCCTCTTTAAATATGCCCTTGCCTCATCCGGCTGGTCAAACACTTTAAAATCCGCAGTCGGCACATTGAATCTCTTCATAGTCTCTTTCGAAAAAACCTTACTACCTTCAAGCATTGCAAGGTCTTTAGACGGCCCGAAAATATTTAAGCCCTCCTTAATAAATCTATCCACTATGCCATGAACCAATGGTGTCTCGGATCCTACCAACGTCAAGTCTATCTTCTTATTCTTTGCAAAATTTAAAAGCCCGTCAATATCATCTGCTTTTACATTAACTAATTCTGCTATCTCTTTTATGCCGCCGTTACCAGGCGCACAGTATATCTTTTTCACTTTTTTACTCTGTGCTATCTTCCACACTAAAGTATGTTCTCTGCCGCCAGAACCGATAACTAAAACTTTCATCAACCGTTCTCCTTGAGTCTCTTACATAATTATTTCTCTCGAACCTTTAACTATCTCTCCTATAGCCCATGATTTCAAATTATGCCTATTTATGATTTCATGGGTTTTTTCAACATCCTTTTTACTGACTATGACTACCATGCCAATACCCATATTGAATGTGCGATACATCTCTTTATCGCTTATACCTGCCTTATTCCGAATCATTTTAAAAATTTCTGGAACGGGCCATGACTTTTTATATATTAACGCGGCTGTCTTTAGCGGCAACACACGCGGAATATTGTCATAAAACCCGCCGCCTGTTATATGGGCTATAGACTTTACATTAATTCTTTCTAATAATTTCAGAATAGATTTAACATAAATAAAAGTCGGTTTCAAAAGGAGCTTGCCGAGCTTTCCTTTTAACTCGCTTTTTTTAAAAACCTTTCTTACCAGGCTAAAACCATTTGAATGCACTCCGCTTGATTGAATACCTATGATCCTATCTCCTATATTTACAGAATGCCCGTCTATAATCCTATCCTTCTCAACTACGCCCACACAAAAACCAGCAAGGTCATAGGTCTCATCTTTATACATACCAGGCATCTCTGCTGTCTCTCCACCTATAAGCGCGCAACCTGCAACTTTACAACCTTTAACAATACCTTTCACAATATCTACTGCTTTTTTATTATTCAATCTACCAGTAGCTAAATAATCTAAAAAGAAAATCGGCTCAGCGCCTGTAACTATAATATCGTTTACACACATAGCGACCAGATCTATGCCGACTGTATCGTGTTTTTTCAATAACTCTGCAACCATAAGCTTTGTACCCACTCCATCAGTCGAAGAAATAAGTATGGGATTTCTGTATTTTTTTGGAATTTTCATAAGTGCACTAAAACCGCCTATACCGCCTAAAACTTCGCTTCTCTTTGTTGACGCAACCATTCTGACAATATTCTTCACGAATCTATTTGATTTATCTATGTCTACTCCTGCTTTTTTGTAATTAATCATCGCGACTCCTTTACTAATTTTACATTTGGAATGTCTCCTGAAATAACAAAAACCTGGGGTGTTGAAACTTTTTTAATTCCAAATATACCCAGGTCTCTTCTACACTGCCTAACCTTTTTCAGAATTTTTTAACCTAAGACTTTATTCTCTTAAGGACCTCCTGATAGGCCTCTTCAATCCTACCAAGATCGCGCCTGAAACGGTCCTTATCCAGTTTCTCATTTGTCTTCTTATCCCACAACCTGCATGTATCGGGAGATATCTCGTCTCCGAGCAATATCTTGCCTTTGAACCTGCCGAACTCAAGCTTAAAATCCACAAGTTTAAGGCCTACTTTTCCAAAAAAATCTCTGAGTATCTCGTTAACGCTAAAAGAATAATCTTTTATCTTTTTCATCTCTTTCGCAGTAGCTAGGCCCAACATCTCTATATGGTAATCATTAATCAATGGATCATGAAGCGGGTCACTCTTATAATGATATTCCAAGACAGGTGTCTTTAAAACTGTGCCTTCTTCAATACCAAGGCTTTTCGAGAGGCCGCCTGCTGCGATATTCCTCATAGTCACTTCTACTAGAACAATATCTAATCTTTTCGCAAGCATCTCTCTATCGCTTAATTTCTTAACAAAATGCGTAGGGATGCCTTTCAATTCCAGCATCTGAAAAAGCGCTGATGAAATCTCATTATTTATTACGCCCTTCTGTTTTATAGTACCCCTCTTTGTGGCATCAAAGGCAGTAGCATCGTCCTTGAATTCCTGTATGACAAGATCAGGATTATCTGTCTCATATAAAATCTTTGCCTTGCCTTCGTAAATCTTTTTGCCTTTCTTCACTTTATCTCCAATCCTATTATCTGTTTCTATCATAAACCCACCTTTTTCAGATACCAACCTTTTTAAAAATCCTATCTACATACTTCGTGTAATATTCTAAATCAAAGAACCTCTCGATTTCTTTCGGCTTTACCACCTTCTTAAAATCCTTATCCATCCATAAGGCCTCTTTAAAATTTACGTTTTCATTCCAGACCCGCATTGCGCATCTCTGGATAATATCATATGCCTTCCTTCTATCAACGCCTCTCTTTTCCAATTCCACTAGGATCCTCGCTGAAAATATAAGGCCTCTGGTCTCGGCAAGATTATCTCTCATCTTTCCGGGATAAACCAGGAGATTTTTAATAATAAATATCATCTGGTTCAGCATATAATCTAAAAGGACCGTACTATCAGGGATAATAATCCTTTCGACGGAAGAATGGCTTATATCCCTTTCATGCCACAATGCGACATTCTCCATAGCTGCCATTGCATTGCTACGTAAGATCCAGGCAAGGCCTGTAATCCTCTCGCACATAACAGGATTCCTCTTATGAGGCATTGCACTGGAACCTTTTTGCCCTTTTGAAAAAGGTTCTTCAACTTCTCTTACTTCTGTCTTTTGTAAATTCCGTATCTCGACTGCGATCTTTTCAAGTGTTGTACCGACTATAGCAAGCTGGGCCAAGTATTCTGCATGGAGGTCTCTCTGTAGAATCTGGGTCGAGATATTGGCTGGCTTAAGGCCTAATTTCCTACAGACATAATTCTCAACATAAGGCTCTACATTCGAATATGTCCC
>JAHJHC010000015.1 GCA_018824145.1 Candidatus Omnitrophota bacterium
CCCTTCATTCCATTGCGGTGCTTTCCAATAAATTCTTTAAATTTTGTATACTGTTCGGGGCTTAGCACCTCTCTTACCTCTAAAACACATTTAAGCCTATCATCCTGCATCTCTGAATTTATAACCTTTAATTCAGTGTTGAGCTGGTTGATCTTTTCCATATCGAGCTCTTGTCTTTGAAGTTCTTTTCCAAGCTCCTCCCTTTTGCTGGATATTTTCCCGCGAAGCTCTTTCATCCTCTCTCTACTCTGAGTCTTGTGTCTTTTTAGCTGCTCTTCCTGCTCGGGAGTCAGGTTAAGTTCTTTGGGAACCTCTTTAAAACACGCCTCCGCCTTCTCCTTTATCCCTTCCTTTTCTTCGGGCCCTAAGCAGCTTTTTCCCTCAGGCCATGCATATGCATTTGACACCAGAAAAACCCCTAAAATAAAACCGTATAACCATACAAAATCCTTAAATTTTATACTCATGGCATTTTCCTCCTTTCACTAACTTAGACAAATAAATCTCTGAAAAAGTTCCATTTAGAGAAAATATTCTTCGATTGCTGTGCCATAGCCTCCATCCTCTCCATTTGAAACATAAGCGTTTTCTCCGAATAAATTCACAAGATACTCAATTTGTTCTTCTGACCGTATGCTGGCAACTTCCTGTTTATTGACTTGAAGCTTTACAACTACACTTAAAGCAATGACTAATACCATTACAATTGCCACTGTAAAAACAGGCCTCGGGATGTAGATAAAAGTCTTTAGCTTATCCTTTAAATTAGGTATAGAATATGGTCTTGCTTCCTGCCGGGTTTCTGCTTCTATTTTTTCTTTTATACTATGCCAGACCGAATCAAGCGGCTTCTGAGGCTCTGCTTTTCTAAATGGCTCTATAGCGGACATTATGACCATAGACGCGAATTCTCTGCAAGTTTTACACTGCGCCAGATGTTTTTCTATAAGCTCTCTTTGGTCGGGTTTGATCTCTCTGTCAGAATAATCCGTAAGAATCATGTCTTTAACTCTTCTACAATTCATTTCTTACCACCTCTTTTCTCAGAGTTACCAGTTTTTGCCTGGCCCTCTTAAGTCTGGAACGTACTGTATTTATATTAATCCTTAAGACATTTGATATCTCCTCATAGCTAAGCCCCTCCATTTCTCTGAGTACTATACAAGCCCTGTGTTCGGGGCTCAGGTTACTTAACAAAAATTTCACGAGGCTCTCACTAGCATGATCTTTTCCTTTATCAACTAGCTCAGTATTAAGTCTAGACTCATAATCTACTCTTTTATTTTCTTCTTTTGATGCGCGTTTTTTAAAATTTATGGCTGCATTCACTGCAATCCTGTAAACCCATGTATTGAAAGACGCGCGAAAGCTAAAGCTTTTTAAATTCTTAAATACCTTAATAAACACTTCTTGAGTTATTTCCTCAGCATCTTTAGCATTATTGGCTATTCTAAGGGCTATATTATAGACAAATCCCGAACTCAACCTATAGATTTCCTCAAAGGAATTCATATCGCCCTCTGATGCCTTTATTATCAATTCACGCCCTATCTCAATCATGCATTTCCTCTATTATATTAGACACACAAAGACCCATAAAAGTTTCATTATATTATAACATACATGGATAGAGATAAAGAGATAAATGGCTTGGCTGAATTTAGAGATAATTTAGAAATGCCTTTAAAGAAATATTCATTTTAAAATCAGTTTAAATTAAACGATAACCTAAACGTTTGACACGTTGTCGGATACAAAAATAGCCTGGCAAATTCTACCAGACTATTTTGTTGTAACTTATTTATTTACAATAAGTTACGAAAGATAGCTCCTCGAGGGTTTAATTTAACGGGATCTGGTTTTCAGAGGGGTGCAAAAATTATGATAATCCGGACAAGCTGGACAAAACTGCGAGAAAATTTGTCTTATTTGTCCAGTATTTTGAAAGGTCAATTTTCTTTAAAAAATTTGGCAAAATCTTGCTTAAATTTGTTATGGGCTAAAAAATTCCTAGCAATCCGGGAAGCTTTTTTGCTAAGTTGTTTCCGTAAGGCAGGATGTCTGATTAAATATTCAAATTTTGAAGAAAAGCTGTTTTTATTATCATGATTTGAAAAAACTAAAGCTGCGTCTTTAAATTTATCAAAGACGGGGAGGTCGTTAAGTAAAAGCGCACTATTGCACAAAGCGTTTTCGTGTGTGGACAGGGAAAAAGATTCACTTAAAGAACTATTTACATAAATATGGCTTAAATAATAATACTGGAATAAATCGCATTTATCCAGATATCTAATATAGAAAAGCTGACGCGGAAACATTTTCTGCAACTTCGTTAATTTCTTATAAAGGTCTTTTTCCAAAACTCTGCCAATCATAAAGAATTTAAGGTTTCTGTGTTTTCTTAATAGATCTGAAATCTGTTCAATGACGATATCTGCGCCTTTTATTCTTTCCAACCGGCCGACATATATAGAGACAATATCTCTTTTTTTAATTCCGTGCTTATCGGTTATGCTTCTGACTTTTTTTATATTAAGAGGAAAGGTCTCTACGGTATTTTCTATCAATATGACTTTTTTGCGAAATAGAGGGAAGTATCTTATAAAGTTATCATATTCATAGCGGGAAGGACATATTACTCTATCGGCAATTCTTATCATCTTTTCCTGGTTTAACAGGAACCTGTTTAAAGTCCGGAATCCCGAATCCTTTTCTCTTCTTAATATGCTGTGAAAATGATAAAGAATCTTTGGCTTCTTACCATTGTGTTTTATTATTTTCTTCAGTTC
This sequence comes from Candidatus Omnitrophota bacterium, assembly GCA_018824145.1. Lineage (GTDB taxonomy): Bacteria > Omnitrophota > Gorgyraeia > Gorgyraeales > Gorgyraeaceae > JAHJHC01. The sequence goes on from JAHJHC010000015.1 coordinate 2,790, forward strand.
CTTAGTCCAGTTTACGAAATGTTGTATAATATAATTATACTTAAATAAATTGTTCTTTCTCTGGAAGGCCCAAAAACTAGAATAACTCTTGAGCGTGTTGTCTGGAAGCAACAGCTTGACCGGATGCCTGCCATGTAATTCCTTAGCTATAAGCACATGTACGTCGTAACCCAAATCTAGCAAGACATGGCGGGACTGCTTTACAACCTGACCCACTCCGCCAGAATAAGATTTACCTACCGGATATTCAAAAGTCATCAATAAAATCTTTTTCAATTTTTTATTCCCTTCTTTAATTACGATATCTATTTTTGGTTATTCCAGAAAAAAATCTGTAAGATTTTTATGAGGTGTTAAAAACCAAGGATAACGCAATCTGGCAACTTTATTTACTGAAAATCACTTATTATTTTTTGCGAGGTATATATATTATACAACAATTAGTATGGCCCTGTCAAGTATGTTGTGAAAAACAAAAAAAAGTTGTAACTTACTGAAAATAAAGTAGTTACGGAAAGTAAGCCCCCTCCCAGCGTAGGACTCGAACCTCTCTAATGTTACAACAAAAACCCTCTCTATAGCTTATTATTTTAATTTATCACTATTTTAGAAATATTTTGCCTATTTAGAGAGGTTTTCTTTAGAGAAATCTCCGGGCGCCCGGGCAAGACTCGAACCATCTGGTTAACAGTCAAGCCGCACCAGCTTCTCAATATGCCCTTATTTTACTCAAACCATTTCTTTGTTCTTAGAGAAATTCGCACTAGCATTAGCATCACAGGCACCTCTATCAAGACTCCGACAACCGTCGCCAAAGATGCCCCTGATGAAAGGCCAAAAAGAATAGCAGAGGTCGCTATGGCAACCTCAAAATGATTACTTGCGCCGATAAGTGCAGACGGAGCAGCATCTCTATATGGAAGTTTTAACAATTTTGCCAATCCGTAAGTCAAAGCAAAAATTAAGCAGGTCTGGATAAAAAGTGGGATGGCAATTAGAAAGATTACCTGCGGTTGATTTATTATAAGCTCTCCCTTAAAAGAAAACAGAAGAACCAGAGTAACGAGCAAGGCAAATATCGAAACAGGCGTCAAATAATAAAGAAATCTTTCTTCAAACCACTTGAATCCTTTTTTGGCAATGATCCATTTTCTCGAGTAGTATCCTAAAAATAGAGGCAGACCGACATATATAATCACTGATAATGCAATAGTCTGCCAAGGAATGGGCATTTGATTTACACCAAGAAGCCAGCCTCCGAGCGGTGCATAGAGAAATAACATCGTAATAGAGTTAATAGCTACCATCACCAGAGTATGGCCGTCATTGCCTCTGGCAAGATGACCCCAAATCAATACCATGGCCGTACAGGGAGCAATTCCCAATAAAATACAGCCTGCGATATAAGACCGAAAAAGTTCTACCTGCGTCCCGCCTTTTACAATCTCCGCACCTGGTAACCATCCTTTAAATAAAACACCTAGAAAAAATGTTGCAATGACAAGCATCGTAAACGGCTTAATGCACCAGTTTACAAATAAGGTCAATACGACCGGTTTTGGAGTTTTCCCTGCTTTTATGACTTCAGCAAAGTCAATTTTCACCATAATAGGATACATCATAAAAAAGAGACAAATAGCTATTGGGATAGAAACTTGATACATCGAAAATTTATCAAGCGTAATCGCAACCCCCGGAAATAATTTTCCGAGTAAAATTCCAAGCCCGATGCAAGCTATTACCCATACCGTAAGATACTTCTCAAAGAAACTTAATCTGCGCTCTTCATGAATAACGTGTTCCACTTTCTCTCCTTATGTTTCTATAGAAATAGCATATGGGTCAGAATAAAATATATTCCTACCAGAATAAATATAACCCCAGTAATTCTTCTTGTGTATTTTTCGAGTATTGTTATTCTATGAAACCAGTGCGACAGAGTCGAAATCCCGAATGCTATACCGAAAGAAAAAACAAGTACCGGCAATCCTGTTCCTGCCCCATATATAAAAGGTAACACTATCCCGTAACTACTATTAAGGGATAAAGGAATCAGGCTCCCAAAAAAAAGTGCCGC
>JAHJHC010000114.1 GCA_018824145.1 Candidatus Omnitrophota bacterium
TGAACCTGTAAGATAAATCTTCTTGATGTCTTTTTTCTCCGTTCCTATACATTGAAAAATCGCGCTGTGCTCGCTGTCAACAGGTAATATCTCTACATTATTCTTCTTTATCTTCTTCATAATAATATCACCTGCCATCACCAGCGCCTCTTTATTTGCCAGCGCAATTTTTTTTACTTTGCTAACTGCAGTCAATATCGGGAGAAGTGCGGATGCGCCTACGATACCGACTATAAGCGTATCTACGCTTATATCTTCCAGCATATTGCATAAGCCGGTTTCACCTTCATAGAGCTTTATCTTTTTTTTCTTCAACTTCTCTCTTATCTCTCTTGCCTTCTCAATATCGACCACACTGACAGCCTTGGGACGGAATTTATCTATCTGCTTTAATAATAATCCTATATTGGAGTGAGTAGAGAGGAGAGATACGTTGAATTTATCAGGGAACATGGAAATGACATCGAGGGCGTTTGTACCTATTGATCCTGTTGATCCTAATAGAGCTATTCTTTGCATATGGTTTTAACGGAACATTACAATAGTTATGTATATATAAAAAATAGGCGCTGTGAAAAGGATGCTATCGATCACATCCAACATGCCTCCCAGGCCCGGGAGAAAAGGACTCGAATCCTTTACCCTGTAATCCCGCTTTACAAGACTTTCAGCCAGATCTCCGAGCTGGGCAAAGATACCGATCAGGATCCCGCTTATCAATATGACACTAAATGACAACCAGCTTAAAAAAGACCTGCTGATTAAAGCGAAAAGTATACTGAATAAAAATCCTCCCAATGCACCTTCCACACTCTTCTTCGGACTTATTCTGGGAATAAGGGGATGCTTGCCGAATTTTGACCCGACCAGATATGCGCCGATGTCCCCTGCCTTTGTTACCAATAATAAATACGCCACTAACTTATGTCCATTTTCCAGAAAACGTATCTTTACAAGGAACGTAAAAAACCACCCGACGTAAAAAATGCCGAAGAGGGTCAGGGCGATCAATGTTACTGCATTCTGATTTTCTTTCCTCGTAAACTGTATAAGAAAAAGCACAATCAAAACTAAGATAAAAAATAATGCCTCCCATATACCTCCGGCCGGCTTATAGGAATATGTAATATACGGAAGGAGTATCCCGGAAAACATACCAAGATATATAAAGCTACGGGGGAAAACAACAGTCTTTGAATTGAGCTTAAAAAATTCATATAGCCCTATACCTATAAATATCGAAGAGACAATACTGAATGTCCAGATGGGAAGCAGGAATATCGTTATGATGGTGATGAGTATCAGTATTATCGAGGTAAGGCTGCGTCTGGCTATATTCACTTCCCGAACTTCCTTTCTCTTTTCTGATATTCCTCTATTGCATCCTTTAGATCCGATTCATTAAAATCAGGCCAGAGCTTCTCGGTTACATAGATCTCAGCATAAGAGATCTGCCACAGTAGAAAATTTGACACACGCATCTGGCCGCTGGTACGGATCAAAAGGTCAGGATCAGGGCAATCTTTCGTATAAAGATATTCGGAAAAAAGTTTCTCGTCTATTTCAGAGGGTTCTATAGTGCCTTTTCTTGCTAGTTCTGACAATGTCTTTGCAGCCCTAACGATCTCCTGCCGGGCACCATAACTTAATGCAATATTTAACATAAGACTTTTATTATCTATAGTATCTTTTTCAGCCTGTTCTATTTTTTTTCTCAATGGCGTTTCTATTCTTTCCCTTTCGCCGATTATACATAGCCTTACGTTGTTCTCATGAAAAAGCTGCATCTGGGTGCTTAAAAAATCATCTAACAATCCGAAAAGTGCTTTCACTTCACTCTTCACCCGCTGCCAATTTTCAGCGGAGAAGGCGTAGAGCGTTAAATATTTAACCCCGAATTTTATAGCGGCAGAAATAATCTTTTTTACAGTCTCTGTCCCTTGCCTGTGTCCCATTATTTTAGGCAGGCCCTTATTTCTCGCCCACCTGCCATTCCCATCCATTATTATTGCTATGTGTTGCGGGACATTCATACTCAAGTTATCTCTACTGCTAATAAATAAAAACGCGAATGTGGCTATAAAAAACACGATTCGCGTTTCTATGTATACGGTTAAATTTTAATTCCACACGAGCCTATTCAATTGCGACAGTATCAGATATATCAGCAGTAACAGATGCATCTTGAGTCTTCAGCGCTGCATCAAGTTTGGTCTTAAAAGTCACCACTTCTTTTCTTACGGTATCTAAAGAAGATTGTAACTCTCTAACCCGCTTTACCTCTTCACTGTATCTAATATTGGACTCGGATAACTGCGCCGCCAACTCTGCTACTCGCCTATCAAGACTTACTGCCCTTGCCTTTTCAATGTTTAGTTGCGTAGCGCTGCCTTGAAGTTGTGTAGTACTGACTATCGAATTCACAGCGAGAACTATACAAATCAAACTCATTGCAATTGGGATAACCACTGAATAAAATCTATTTTTATCCATATTCCTCCCTATTTTTTGTATTTTTTCAACCGCTTTTCGATTTCCCTTTTTCTCTCTACTATTTTCTCTATATCTGCCTGGATCTTTTCTATATTCTTGGGAAGTATGACCAGCTCGACCCGCCTGTTTTGCCTGCGGCCGTCAGGTGTGTCATTAGACGATACAGGTCTATACTCGCCATAACCAGTAGCAGATACCCTCCTTGGCTCTATGCCCCGTTCATCCACTATATAATGAAGCACGCTTGTAGCCCTTGAAGTAGAGAGTTCCCAATTCGATTTCCATCCGGAATGTTTTATCGGCTCATTATCGGTATGGCCTTCTATCCCTATCTCCCGCTCACCGATATTTTCTTTAAGCACCTTTGCTACTTTATCCAGGACCCCGAATGCATCTTCTTTTATCTTCGCCTTGCCAGAGTCAAAAAGCACCTCTGTCAGAAATATAATGGCGAGCCCTTTTTCTGCCATCTCAACACGCACTTCTTTTTCTCCTATTTCCTTGGATAACTTCTTTTCCAGAAGCACTTTTGCCTTTTCTAGCTCTGATATTTCAGTCTCTTTTTCCTGCTGGAGTTTTTCTAATCTGGCATTCAATGCCTCGATCTCATTATTAAGAGATTGTATCTTTTCTATATCGCTCCGTCGGCCGCTTTGGAATGTCACAGAACATCCGGAAGTTATCAGGGAAAGAAAAACTATAAAAGATATAAAATAGAACGACTTTTTTCCAGGTCTCATATCTGAACCTCCTGTTTTTTTCTTTACTATAATACGCTAAGCGTACAAAGTCAATTAAAAATTTGCAATTGCAAATTTTTAATTGATCCTGAGGAGTCCGCCGCGGCGGACAACGAAGGATCTCTATTAAAATCTGCCCTTGGCAAATTCTTATTGATCCTGATCCGCCTCAGGCGGAGAAGTATCTTTAATGAGATCCTTCGTCGCTTCGCCCCGTACCGAAAATCTTAATATATTAATACTTTCGGTACGGGGCTTCGCTCCTCAGGATGATTTGTCGGGAATTTTCCCGACAAATCACTTGATAAAACTGTTACTTATTATAAACGACGCAAAGACAATCGAGACCATTGACATCAACTTTATCAAAATATTCAATGAAGGACCCGAAGTATCTTTAAAAGGGTCTCCTACTGTATCGCCGACTACTGCTGCTTTATGGCTAAAAGAACCCTTGCCGCCCTCTTCACCTTTTTCAATATATTTTTTTGCATTATCCCACGTCCCGCCTGAATTAGCCATCATTACTGCCAACGTAAAACCAGAAACGAGCGCCCCCACTAAAAGCCCAAATCCTGCCTCAATACCCATTACAATCCCTACGACAATCGGGGCTAAAAGTGCCAAAAGTGACGGGAGTATCATTTCTTTCTGCGCACTTTTAGTGACAATAGTAACACACTTTGCATAGTCTGGTTCGCATTTATATTCCATCAAACCTTTTATCTCTCTGAATTGTCTCCTTACCTCCTGGACGATACTTGCAGCAGCCCTACCGACTGCACTCATAGTAAACGAACAGAAAGCAAACGGAAGCATCCCTCCTATAAAAAGACCGGCTAAGAGCCGCGGATTCATTAGATCTGTATTTAGAGACTTTCCTAATAAATGGATGTGCTCTCTGTAAGCAGCTATCAATGCCAGGGCTGAAAGTGCAGCAGAGCCTATTGCAAACCCCTTGCCAGTAGCAGCAGTTGTATTCCCCAATGCGTCTAACGCATCTGTGCGCTCACGTACCTCTGGAGGCTGATGAGTCATCTCTGCATTCCCTCCGGCATTGTCTGCCACAGGCCCGTATGCATCTGTTGCCAGGGTAATGCCTAACGTGCTAAGCATGCCCACACTAGCTATACCGACACCGTAAAGCCCGAGATTAAAATCCCTTGCCCCTCCTGAAAGATAAAAGCTGCAAAGTATGGCTGCTGCCACCACTACAACCGGGACTATAGTAGAGCACATACCTACAGATAAACCACTTATAATTACAGTAGCCGGCCCCGTGGACGCGGACTTTGCTACATTACGGGTAGGTGAATATTTATCAGAAGTAAAATACTCTGTAGAAAGTCCCATTATAATCCCTGCTATTAGACCTGACAAAACTGCCCAATATACCCCTATAAATTCCATGCCTAACACAAATCTTACGACAAAAAATGACGCGATTGCAATCAGAGTAGCACTTGTAAAAATCCCTTTCCTTAATGCCATAAGAAGCACGTGCTGGTCAGCCTTTTCTTCGGAACGCACAAAAAAAGTACCCACAAGACTCGCAATAACTCCGACTGCTGCCATTACCATAGGTATAGTAATACCCTTTAAGCTCTTTCCGTATTGTATAAATGCAGCTGACCCAAGTGCCATTGTAGCAACAATAGATCCCACATAAGATTCATATAAATCAGCTCCCATACCTGCAACGTCACCGACATTATCGCCTACATTATCAGCAATCACTGCCGGATTACGCGGGTCGTCTTCGGGGATACCTGCCTCAACTTTACCGACGAGGTCTGCGCCGACATCCGCTGCCTTAGTAAAGATCCCTCCTCCTACCCTTGCAAAAAGCGCCATGAAGCTGGCTCCCATTCCAAAATTCAACATGGTGCTTGTTATATTCTGAATCCTTACAGCCTCATCAAGACCCCTATAATACCAGTCCAGAAAATAATACCATATACTCAAATCCAAGAGTCCAAGTCCCACCACCATAAGTCCCATTACAGCACCGCTTGAAAACGCAACTTGAAGGGCCCTGTTTAGACTGCTCTTAGCGGCATTTGCGGTCCTGGAACTTGACCTCGTAGAAACGCTCATCCCTATAAATCCGCAAAGCCCTGAAAAAAATCCGCCTGTCAAAAATGCAAACGGGACGAAAATTATAAGGTAGCCTCTCAGATATAATATAAATAATATGGAAAATACTATTGCAAAGAACAGGCCTACCACCATATACTGCCTTTTAATATACGCGTATGCGCCTTCTCTTACACAATCTGCAATCTTCTTCATCTCTATGCTTCCCTCATCATAACGCATTATCTTCCAGATTAGAAAAACAGCAAAAAGTATTGCTATTAATGATCCTATAGGTGCTAGTAATAACATCAATCCTCCATTTCTTCCTAAGATATTCTAAATGCCTGATTTCTCTTTGACCCTACTGAAACCATGCCTATCTTTACTTTAGTAATTTCAGCCAGACGCTCGAGGTATGCTCTTGCTTTCTTTGGAAGGTCCCTATATCTTGTAACACTGCCTGTATCCTGGAGCCATCCTTTATGTTCTTCGTATAAAGGCTTACCATTGTACAAGACATCTATATCTGCCGGAAAATCTTCATATATCTTTCCCTTATATTTATATCCGATACAAATCTTTATATCTTTCATCTCATCCAGGACATCAAGTTTCGTAACCGCCACTTCGGTGAGTCCATTCACTCCCACAGCATGCCTCACAATCAAGGCATCAAACCATCCGCATCTCCTAGGCCTTCCGGTAGTAGCGCCAAACTCTTTACCTTTACACCTTATTTTTTCCATAAGGGATTTGTTAAACTCTGTGGGAAAAGGGCCTTCGCCTACTCTAGTAGTATATGCCTTTACCACACCTATAACCTTACTTATCTTGGTAGGGCCTACACCCGTACCAGTCAAAGCACCTCCTGCAGTAGCACTAGAAGATGTAACATACGGATAGGTACCATGGTCTATGTCTAAAAGTGTCCCTTGTGCGCCCTCGAATAAAATCTTTTTATTTTTATCTATAGCCCTGTTTAACACTAAGGACACGTCAGCAAGGTATCCCTTTAACCTTCTACCATAATTTAAATACATCCTGTATATCTTTTCAAAATCAAATTCTACGGAATCCTCTAAATTCGCCTTTAATTTCCGCTTAAGTAAATCCCTGTTTACCAAATCTATCATGCGGATGCCGCACCGCGCCATCTTATCCACATAACAAGGGCCAATACCCCTTCCGGTAGTCCCAATCTTTGCGCCGCGCCTTTTATCTATAATTTTGTGATAGGGAAAAATTACATGAGCTGCCTGGCTAATCAAGAGATTCCCATCAACCTTAATGCCTTTTTTTCTAAGCATACTGATTTCATTTAAAAGTGCTAATGGATCTATAACTAAACCGTTCCCTATAACACATAATTTCCCTTTATGCAGGATCCCTGAAGGCACAAGATGTAATATAAATTCTCTATCTCCCACGACAACAGTATGCCCTGCATTATTACCGCCCTGATACCTGACAATTATATCAATATCCTGCGCAAGTATATCTATTATCTTGCCCTTACCTTCATCTCCCCATTGCGCACCTACTACGATTGTACAGGACATAAAGACTCCCTACGGATTCACTGTCAAAATCTTTTCTGATATAAGCGGATATCTGGCTATAAAACCAAGTTCTTTATGAGTAAGGGGTTTCTGTGTGTGTACATTAGCGTATCTCACCAACTCAAGGATTCTTGTAGCCTCTTTATCATCCTTGAATTTAATCTCGAGTTTCTCATATACATTTCTGAAACCCTTGATCCCGCTATATTCGCCTGCGGTGATCTGTCTGCCTGTCTCAATAATCTCCGGCTCGCCCCGTCCTAACTCTTCAAAATCATAAAGTTCATAGTTGCGTCTATCCTTCAAGGCACCGTCTGCGTGGATACCGCTCTCATGCGCAAAGGCATTTGCGCCGACACCCGGCTGATTTATAGGTATAGGTACACCAAAGGCATATGAAGCGTATTTAGCAATCTTCCAGGCATTGTCCAGCTTGACCCTTTCATCAATATAGTATTTATCCCTGAACCCACTCGAATATTTTATTGCAAGTATTACAGAAACAAGGTCTGCGTTTCCAGCCCTTTCTCCCATACCGTTTACAGTAGTATTTATATATGCATCACACCCAGCGTCAATCGCTGCCTTTGCACCGCTGATAGAGCACGCCACTACCATACCGAGGTCATTATGACAATGCAGCTCTATAGGCAAGTTCACTTCACTTGCAAGGATATTGACCCTCTTATAAATCGAAAAAGGGTCGTCATAACCAAGTGTATCGCAATATCTAATCCTATCCGCTCCATGGTCTTTTGCTGCCTTTGCAAATTTTATTAGATACCGCATGTCAGTCCTTGATGCATCCTCTGCGTTCACGCCTACAATCTTTAACTTTCTTTTTCTGGCATAGTCCACTGCCTTAGTCATCATCAATAAGACATCGTCTCTCGTCTTTTTCCCCAGAAATTTTCCACTCGTCATCTGTTCAGACGTAGATATAGAAAGATTCAAATTTTCCACGTCTGTCAGTTCTACTGCCTTTTTTACATCTTCCTTAATAGCCCTCACCCAACCATTAAGGGCAATCGGCTTTAAGACACCTTTACGGGCAAGCTCCAAATTGGCATTCAAATAATTAGTCTCGTGACGCGTAACAGGAAAACCAAACTCGCTCCCATATATCCCCATCTCATTTAACATAAGATTTATCATGGTCTTCTGGAGCTTAGCGAGTCCCAATCTGGAGGTCTGTACGCCATCCCTGTTGGTTACATCGATGATATATATCTTGTTTTTCATAATAGCTCCTTGATTCAGCTTAAAGCTTGATTAATTTCGCATCCAAAATATTCTTAATCTTCCTTATTTCAGAAAGTACTTTTTCAGGCACTGGGCTATCCACGTTTAATACTGACAGTGTCTTTCCACCCGGTTTTTCGCGGCCGAACGTCATTGTAGCGATGTTTATGTTGTTATTACCACAGATGGTCCCTATCTTACCGATAATACCCGGTACATCAATATTGTGAGCTATCAACATATACCCCTGGGGTATAGCATCTACATGGAATTGGTCAATCTTTACGATCCTGGCATCCTTCTTTGTAAATAAGGTCCCGGTAACAGATGTGGTACCTTTATCAGTCTTGACTTCTACGGTAATGAGATTCGCATATTCTTCAAGCTCAGAAGTCTTTGACTCCTTCACTTCTATGCCTCTTTCCTTCGCTACAATAAGCGAATTCACATAATTTACAGTCTCTTGCAGCACCGGAGTAAGAGTCCCTTTTACAATAGCTACGGTCAACGGAGACACAGTGTATTTGGCAATATCTCCCGAGTACTTTATATCTATCTTTGAAATCCTGCCTTTAGCAATCTGGGCAACCAGTCCTCCTATCTTTTCGCTAAGTTCCACATAAGGCTGAAGGATTTTATAGAGCTCTATATCAATACAAGGCACATTGACTGCATTTCTTATTCCACAACCTAACAATGCATCCCTTGCACTATTAGCAATATCAATAGCTACATTGACCTGTGCCTCTTCTGTAGAGGCGCCAAGGTGTGGCGTAAGAATAACCTCTGGGCATTTAAGCAAAGGATTATCTTTGGGAGGTTCCTTTTCATAAACATCCAAAGCCGCACCTGAAACCTTCCCGCTTTTTATACCCTCCAGAAGAGCATTTTCATCTACTATGCCGCCCCTTGCACAATTTACTATGCGCACCCCTTCTTTCATATCTTTTATTGCCTTTCGGTCTATAATATGTTTGGTCTTGTCTGTCAAGGGTGTATGCACTGTAATATAGTCTGACTCTTTGAATATATCTTTCAGGTCAACTGACTCAACCCCTAATTCATTAGCCTTATCTATTGACAGAAACGGATCATACGCTATTACCCTCATACCAAACGCAACTGCCCGCTTAGCAACTTCATTTCCAATTCTACCAAGGCCTATTATTCCCAGGATCTTACCGTACAACTCTACTCCCATGAATTTTTTCCTCTCCCATTCTCCTCTCTTTGTAGAGGCGTCTGCCTGGGATATATTCCTAGAAAGAGATAGGATAAGCGACATAGTATGTTCTGCCGTTGAGATGGTATTTCCGCCCGGTGTATTCATGACAATAATGCCCTGCTTTGAGGCTGCTTCTAAATCCACATTGTCAAGACCCACACCAGCCCTTCCTATTACCTTTAATTTATCAGCACTTTCTATTATCTCTTTTGTAACCTTGGTAGAGCTACGTACTAAAAGCGCGTCATAATCCTTGATAATCTTTTTCAGCTCCTCCGGCGGAAGTTTCAACTTAACATCCACCTTAAATTCCTTAACTTTCCTCAATACCTCAATCCCTTCTTCTGCCAGAGAATCACTGATAAGTATTTTAAACATACATGACTCCTTAATTATAATGTTTTCTCAAATGCCTTAACCCCAACACCCTTTTCAAACTTATATCCCATATCAGAAAGGACCGTCTCTAGTGTATCTATACAAACCTTTAAATCAGACGGTGTTATATGACCCATTGTTGCTATCCTGAAAATCTTTCCTTTTAACTGCGCCTGCCCTCCGGCAATAGCCACACCATATTTATCCCGCATTGTCTTAACGAGTTTTCCTCCGTCAATACCTTCAGGTACTTTAACAGCAGTAACTGCATCTGAATATGCATCCGGCGCAAAAAGTTCCAGCTTGAGCGCCTTCATTGCGTTACGCACTCCTTGTGCATTTTTCTTGTGTTTACTCAATACATTCTCAAGCCCATCTTTTTTAAACACCTTCAATGCCTCATTTAAACCTATGATAAGATTCACTGCAGGCGTATAAGGCGTATCGTCTTTCTCTATGGATTTCTTATGAGCAGAAAAACTAAAATAATATTTTGGGAGTTTTGAGCTACTAACCATCTCTAACGCCTTCTGGCTTAAGCTTACAAACGAAAGCCCTGGCGGGATCATCAATCCCTTTTGCGAACCAGCCACACAGACATCTATTCCCCACTCGTCTGTTTTAATAGGGACAGCTCCCAATGCACTTATGGCATCTACGACTAAAACTGCATTTGAAGGCTTTACGATCTTGCCGATTGCTTCTATATCAATTGATACGCCGGTTGAGGTCTCGCACAAGGTGGTAAATACTGCCTTTATCTCTGCCATAGGCGGACCCGCCAATTTTTGTGGCGGGAGTGTTCCCTTCTCAGTCAGTATCTTTTTTATAACTTCCGGATCAACTGCCTTACCCCACTCTACGTCTATCGGGATAAACTCTATACCGTAAGCATCACATAACTCTCCCCATCTCTCTCCGAATTTTCCTGCCCTTACAACTATGGCCTTATCTCCGGGAGAAAGCAAATTAGTAACAGTCCCCTCCATAGCACCGGTCCCGCTCGAAGAAAATATAAGGACGTTGTTTTTTGTCTGAAACACATGCTTTAAATCAGCTTCGACTTCCTTCAATATTGTCTGAAACTGAGGTGTCCTGTGATGTATAATGGGTCTTGCCATTGCATCCAGTACCTCTTTAGGCACTGGCGTCGGCCCTGGGGTAAGTAGATAATTCTTCATTGTTATCCTTTCTTTCTATCACACGTCATTTTTTCTTTTTCCCTACTATAACTTCATCAATAACGCCATACGACTTTGCCTCTTCAGCAGACATAAAATAATCCCTGTCCGTATCCTGTTGAATCTTTTCTAATTTCTGGCCAGTGTGCTTAGCAAGTATCTCATTTATCCTATCTCGCATCTTTAAGATCTCTTTGGCCTGTATGTTTATATCAGAGGCCTGGCCCTGTACGCCTCCCCAAGGTTGGTGTATCATTACCCTTGAGTTAGGAAGAGCCAATCGTTTACCTTTTGTACCTGCTGCAAGGAGCACTGCGCCCATGCTTGTTGCCTGGCCCATACAATAGGTGCAGATATCAGGTTTTACAAATTGCATTGTATCGTATATTGCCAAACCTGCGGTAACGATTCCGCCCGGACTATTAACATAGATATTTATATCTCTATCCGGATCTTCTGTCTGGAGAAAAAGCATTTGAGCAATAACAAGATTTGCGACTACGTCATCTATACCAGTACCTATAAATATTATCCTGTCTTTTAATAACCTGGAATAGATATCATACGCTCGTTCACCTCTATCTGACTGTTCGACTACTATTGGGACTAGCATTGACATGTTTTTCCTCCTTTTTATTTAACTGCTGCTTCCTTCAACAAAAACTCCATCACCTTCTTATTTCTCATATTCACTGCTATTTCATCAAGCAAGTGATTCTCTTCCAAGTATTTTCTTATCTCATCTTTTGATTTTTTATACTGCGCTGCCATTTCTTCGATGCGTTTTTCTAAATCCTCTTTTTTAATATATATCTTCTCAACTTGTGCGATTTTATCTAATATAAAAAATGCCTTCACCTGGCGCTCTGCCTGTTTCTGTGAATTCGACTCTAACTCTTTTTTATCCTTATCTGTCAATGTGAACTTTTTGTCGGGATTTTGCTTTTTCTGAATAGCCTCCATATAAGACAAGCGTTGATTTGCGTCTTTTAACAATCTCTCTTTCTCGGCATTTACCAGTGAATCCGGGATTTCAAAATTCATCCGATCTGCAAGTTGGTTAATGATCTGTATTTCCAAATCAGCCGCACTTTCGTTTTCAAGCCTATATTGCAGATTCTTTCGTACGGCATCTTTTAACATCTCTAAATTATCAAATCCTAAATCCTTAGCAAACTCATCATCTATCTCAGGAAGGACTTTTTCCTTTTCTTGGCTGTCCTTTTTAGGTACATTCTGCGCATTCGCCTCTCTCAATGACTCAATGTTTTTTTGAACATCTTCCTCTTTCACCTCTGCTTTTTTCTTATTTAATTTCAGGGCCTTATAGTTCTTTAAAGGAATATCCGGCCTTGTCTCAAATGTAGCCTTGTAAGAAAACCCTTCTTTTAAATCGAGTTTCACGTCACTTACATCAGGGTATCCTATCGGGTCTAACTTGTATTCATCCAGGATTTTCCTGTAACTCTCAGGAATAAGGTTTTTCATTACCTCTTCTTTTGCAGTCTTCCCATAGTGAAGTTCCAGCAAATCCTGTGGCGCCTTCCCCACTCTATACCCGGGAACATTGGCAACCTTACCTATACTATTATAGACCTTTTTAAATTCATCCTCCACTCTTTCAAGCGGAAGTTTTACCTCTACAACCTTTTTGCAATTCTTGAGTTTTTTTATGGATGATTTCATTTTTATTTAAACGCTAATTGTCGTAAATCTAACGCAGATATTCGCGAATAATTTATTTGCGACCATTCGCGTTAGATTTGCGTATATTTGCGTTCAATCACATTCGAAATTTTTCCCCCAGATAAATCTGGCGCGCCTTTGGATCACTAACCAATACTTCTTTACTTCCTGATATAAGTATTCTTCCATCCGCCATTATATACGAACGGTCAGTTATTTCAAGTGTTTCTCTTACATTGTGGTCTGTAAGAAGTATACCCAAACCCTTTTTCTTAAGTCCTGCGATAATCTCCTGGGCATCTGCCACTGCAATAGGGTCTATGCCACTAAAGGGCTCATCAAGAAGTATAAATAAAGGATTCTTTACCAATGCCCTAGTGATTTCTAATCTGCGTCTCTCTCCTCCTGAAAGTAAATAGGCCCTTTTCTTTGCTAAATGACTAATATGCAATTCATCGAGGAGCGTCTTTAACCTCTCTTTACGAGCTGTCCTTGAAATATCAAGTGTCTCAAGTATAGCCATTATATTTTCTTCAACAGTGAGCTTTCTAAATATGGATGGTTCCTGTGAAAGATAACCGATTCCATTGCGGGAACGTTTATACATCGTTAGTTTTGTAATATCCTTGCCGTCAAAGATTATACTCCCTTGTTCCGGTTTCAACATACCTACAATCATGTAGAAAGTAGTAGTCTTTCCAGCGCCATTAGGTCCTAAAAGCCCTACGATCTCACCTCTTTTAATCCTTATACTTACGCCGTTTACTACTCTCTTACCGTCGTAAGACTTTGCAAGGCCTTCTACTTCAAGTAAATGTCCGTTATTGTTCATAAGATCCTCTATTGAATAATTAGTTTTGGGTTTTTAGGCAATATCACACGATCCTCATCAACCAGATAGATTGCCTTATCACTATATGTCACGCTTTCATTGTTTAGTATCCTTACATTGCCTCTGGCAACCACGCATTTTACACGCCGGGTAGTCGGCCTAAAATAAACATCTATACGGTCAGCTAATATATCAGTCCGTATATTTTCAACTCTCACATTATTAAGAAAAGTCGCTTTATTTTTCTTGTAATTCAATTCAAGAGGACCGTCGCATGTAATAATCGTATCCTGCCTGTCCTCCGACCTGTCCTCCGAAGCCTTGGCGTAGGAGGAAGCCTTGGCGTAGGAAGATACTCTGTACCCCAAAGTATCTGTCTCTGCAGATCCTATATTAGCTACTACATCCTTTTTCAACATAGCGGTTCTATGTCTTAAATCGCAAAACGCACCTTTACCATCGGCCTGAAAATCAGCCCTGTTTATATTTACATAACTATCTGTAAAAACATTCTTAGCCTCTGCATTCCAGTCTAAAGAATCTGTTTTTAAAGTTGCCCCATCTGTTGATTTCAACACTACATCATCTTCAAGATGGACTATGTTATCTTTCCTATTAAAGTCACCGAACCTGGCCTTTAATTTAAAGGCCTTATCCCCTGAAAATGCTATTGCTGAAATCTCATCGAATTTAATCCTATCATCCACTACCTCTGCTGAGGCGCCGTTTAACTCCCATTTTTTCTCTCCGCCGTCTTCATATTGCACAAGAGAAAAACCACCAACCTCCTGATTAGGTTCTATTCCCTCCTGTGCTAAGGAAAAAGGACACACATTTAAAATCAACAAAATAGTCAATACAATTGCTTTACACATCTCTTATCCCTATGGGCGGGTCTTCCACCTTTCATGAAACCAGACCCAGTGTGACGGAAATCTCCTTATGTAGTCTTCTATAACCTTTGTATATCTACCCGTATTTTCTAAGATATCCATATGTCTGTCTCCTGTAACACTTAACTCTATAGGCTCATCGATTAAAATCTCATGCCCAAATTTCTTATTCACTATAAAACACGGTATTATAGGGGCGCCCGTTAAAAAATTCAGGACTGCCGGTCCATTAGGCGTATAAGCCAACCTGCCAAAAAAATCAACAAATACCCCCGAGATACTATGCATATCCTGGTCAGGCATCATCCCTACAAACTCATTCTTTTTGAGAAGGGCTATTACATCCTTTGCAGAGGCATCTCTATATAAGATATTTACTCCATGACGCTGTCTAACTTTACCCAGGAACCTCTCGAACTGTTCCATTCTAACGCGTCTCGCGATTACATTTACCGAATACCCTTTTATTGCGAAGTAATGGGCCAAAAACTCCCAATTTCCGAAATGCGCAGATAAAACTATCCCGCCCTTACCCTGTTTAATAAGGCATTCTATTACCTGAAGTCCTCTGCATCCTATATAATCATCTATATTGCGCCTGTTAAACTTAGAAAGACTTATTACCTCTATAAAATTTTTACCTAGATTTCCAAAGAGCTCTTTTATTATGGCCTCTTTATCTTTTAGAGACTTAGTCTCACCAAAGGCAATATCAAGATTATTTAATGCAGTCCTACGTACCTTTTTAAGTATATAAAAAGCTGCCTTTCCAATACACTCGCCTATCTTTAGACTTAACTTAATCGGCAAAATAAAAATAAAAAAACTCAAGAGTCTAAAGAGTAAAAAAAGAATAACCCGTCTCGGCTTTTTTCTAGCCATGGCTGAAATATGGTATCATATATAGCATATAAAAGTCAACCTGAAAACCCTTGCCTTTTTGATTTTCATATGATATTTTAATAAAGGGGGTGATAAGATTGTATTCTCAGACAATCGAAGAGATCAAAAAAAGGCATCGCCAAGAATGGCTTCTTATTTCAGTGGACAAGGTAGATGAATCTACTACCACACCTATCTCCGGCAGACTCATTGCTCATAGCCCTCAGAGGGATGAAATTTATAAGAAACTACTCGTCTTTAAGCGGAGAAAGCCGGTTCTTATTTCTTACTCCGAAGACACTGCACCTGGAAACTTTATCACTGGATTCTAAAGATAAATGGCAAAATTCAAACTAGCATCAGAAAAAGGGTTATTAATCTGCCATGTCAAGATCTCTGGAAAAGGTAAGCCAGTATTAATGAAAATGGCCATTGATACAGGCACTACTATAACCATCGTCCCCTACGAAGCTGTATTAAGCATTGGTTTAGTTCCTGAAAATTCAAATAGAACAATAGAAGTAACAACAGGCAGCGGCAGCGTAACACGTCCGATAGTAACCATCCCTAAATTCTCATGTTTTGGATTTACGATCAGAGACCTAGACGTAATCTGTCACAATCTCCCATCAGAAAGCCCAGTTGAAGGCCTACTGTGTCTAAACTTCCTAAAAACCTTCAAACTAATCCTAGACTTCCCAAAAAATACAATCCAAATAGTAAAGAAAAAATAATTAAAATAATTGTACCGTTTGCGAATTTAGCTACCCACCTGTCCCTTTTTTCAAGATTAAAAGTGTCCCCATTGTAAAAAATTGAAAGAAAACCCCATACTACTGTGTCTATATATAAGGAGGTGATAAAATATGGCTAGAATAGGTAGGGTTTACAGTGGTTGTTATTGCTATCACATTATTACAAGAGGCAACCAAAAACAAAATGTTTTCTTAAATGAAAAAGACTACGCTAGATATGTTGGCATATTAAAAAGAGCTAAAAGAAAATACAATATTCTACTTTTTTCCTATTGCCTTATGCCAAATCATGTACATCTTTTGATTGAAACAAAATCATCTAGTAATATGTCGAACTTTATGCGCTGGATTAATCGAGGGTACGCAGCATATTTTAATACAGCTTACCAGAAAACAGGCCACTTGTGGCAAGGCAGGTTTAAGAGTAAACCTATATTAAAAGGGCAATATTTAATTCATTGCGGAAACTATATCGAAGCTAACCCTGTTAGAGCAAATATTGCAGATGATATAGCAAACTATAAATGGAGTAGCTATAAAGAAAGATGTCTATTATCTAAAAGTTCCATACTAGATGGGATAGTTAGGGGACAGTTTTAATCTTAAAATTGGGGACACTTTGATAGGTGAATTCGCAAACGGTACAAAGCTCGTTGCTAATTTTGATCTGTGGGGTTTAGTTTTAGAGTGTATGTTTCTTCTTCTTGTTCTAGGACTACACTGTTTTGATTGATCTCAATTATGGTTACACCGCCTAGAATCTCACCTACCTCTACAACATTATTATTTATAATAGCATATGGGGTATCTTTGTCCCATACAATGCCGTTTAGAATTAAACCCTCTAACGTAGCACCCATTGAAGGGCCTAGAAAAAATGGGTCCCTGCCCCATCCCTCTTTTATATCGGATTCTTCTATCTCGGGTATATCAAAAGAGATAGGTGCAGATAAAGAAGATACTACTTCAGTATTTGCCTTGATTATTAAAAATTTCTTCTTGTGAATTTTTTGAACATTACCAATAACTAAAAATATCAAGAAGATAATGCCAATACCTGTTATTGTAAGTTCAAGCCTCTCTTTTTTACCTAAGTTTTTAAACATATTATTTCCCGATTATATAAGCGATTAAATCTACCTTGGCCTTTATCTTAGGTTTAATATCCTCATCTTTTTCTATATCTACTTTTTCTATGGAAATCATAGGTGTTCTATTCATTTCTAGGCTCATAAGGAATTCTCCCAATGCCTGATATCTTGACTCAACCCTCAAGGTTAAAGGCATAGATTTGCAAAAATAATCCGAGATTTCAACTTCTCTTCCATTATGATCTTTATATATTTCGATGTTTTCCGGCTTTAAAGAAATGACATTTATTTTAAAATATCTTGCCTTCTCATTTAGCTGTTTAATTATATCAGACACCTCTTGTTCGGAAGGAAAGGCCCTCTCAAGTAAATCCACCTTCTCACGCATCTTTATAATATTATCTTTTAGATCGGCCTCTCCGCCGATAAAATTGTAAAGGTCATCCATATCAGTCTTTATTTCTTTGTATTCCCCAGCCAACCTTTTAATCTCCTTTGACTTAGGGAAATACACGAATTGGAACAATATCAAAACTACTAACACTAAAACACCAACAGTTATGATATTTTTTTTATTCTCTACTATAAATTTAATATCCACACCCTACCTCGTAAAATCACTGGTTATCTCAAAGTCTAATGCCCCTTGCGGAAAATCTTCGTTCTTCCCGCTAAATACCAGCTTTACATTCTCAAGTATAGGAGAACGCTCCAAACCTGACATGAATTCGCTCAATTCTTCTCCTTTCAAGATAATACCTGAAAGCAATAGATTCGGCTCTGTGTCTTTTATAACTAAATTACCCAAGATTACAGAAGGAAGTAAAAGATTACTCATCTCTCTCATTATTTTTCCTGTCTCTATAGTGCCACTGGATACAGTATTTACTGCAGAACCGAGCACAACCATCTTGTCTTTAATCAAACTTATATCCTGCATTGTCTCATGGTGGGATTTATAAATCTTTATCTCTTCCCTTAAATTAATCGATCTGACGGACAATAATCCGTAAGATATCAAAAATAAAATCCCAAACACAATAGAAACCAATCTTATAGAAATCCTCTTTAATTCCCTCCCCTTCTCCTCTTTAAATCTCTCCGGAAGCATATTAATATCAGTATCGCTACTTAAAGCCAGGCCAGTCGCCACCGCAATCTCCGGAAGGGTATTTATTATCTCTACACCTATTTCTCTGGATAAATATTCCTTGAGGCCCTTTAGTTTCGAACCATTGCCTGCCAGTATAACCTTTCTGACAAGCTCACATTTAAATTGATGTTCACAATATTCCAAAGATGCCTTTATTTGATTCGCAAGCCTTTCCAAGACCGGCCTCATCATAGATAGAATCTTTATATCTCCGGGAATACCTTGCTCACATTTTATCCTCTCTGCTTCTTCTCTCGAAAGCTCAACCTTACCTTGATCTGATATTAAAACGCCTGTCATTACATCTGTAATACTATCTCCGCCTATGGCCACATCCCTTGTAAAACAAAGTTTTTTATTTCCAATAATTGCTATTGTAGTTACGACACTTCCTATATCCACGATACTTATAGTCTCTTGGGGTGAAATGAGATCAAAATAATCCACATAGCGAGCAAGTGCGTATTCAGTTGGAACAACACTTTTTATCTTCAACCCAAGACTATTTATCTCTTTCACCTTGGCTTCGACATCTGCTTCTTTATAAACTACTGCGAGCAACTCTATCTTCTTAGATTCACCCTCTTCTTTTTCTCCCAGAATACTAAATTTTATCTTAGCCTTATCAAGATTAAACTGAACCTGGTCTTTCAATTCCCACCTTAATGCCTCTTCTATTTCTTCGTGAGGCATAAAAGGGATGCTTACATTTTTTATTGCCAATGCATCTCCTTTAAAATTTATACATACCCGATCATCAGTGCCTATATCCATCCTAGTGACTAAATCTTTTAACTCATGAGTCTCAGCTACTAAGGTATCCTTAAGAGGGACATCTTTAACGCCCTCTCTCACTTTCACTGTTCTAAAATGTTTAGTACCCAAATCCAGGCCTATCAGGTTTCCAGACTTTTGCCTTAAACCTAAATCTATAAGGATGGATTCTATCTCTTTTTTCAATTCATCTATAATATTTTTCATGGCTCTTAGACAATTATATCACAACTATAATTATTTGACCAGTTGGGGAGTTTTTCGCTGCTTTTCCCGACTGGTCATCCTGAAGCCCGAAGGGCTGAAGGATCTCTCATGAGATCCCTCGTCACTTCGTTCCTCGGGATGAGGGGTCGGGGTATTTTTCACCGCCCCCTCAATTACAGGCCTTCCCAAGAATCTGGTTCAACTGAAACATATCCGTCAAATCCCGCTGGAGGGTTTGGAAGACTTGTTGCACTATAGGTTATTGTAGAATTAACAATACGATCATTATTGTACTGACTAGAAACTACTGCACCTGTAATCGTTGCGTTATTCAGTTGCGTGTATCCGGAACTGGCCCCCCATTGATAAACAAGGCCTGTAACTGTGGCACCATTATTTATAATCAATCCCGGGTCTCTACCTGAAACACTTATTACACTGCCAGAGACTAATGTGCCACTATCTGTAATCTGTAAATAATTATTATTATCAGAGACATCACTGACATATAAAGTCGAATTTGTTACCTGAGCCCCGCTCTGCACAATAATCCTTCTTGTTGCAATAATAAAGGCTGAAGCAATATCTGTAGAGGTTGCAGCATGTTTACGGATCCTCACTAACTGGTTGTTGTTACTCTGGGCCCTTGAATAAAGATACGCACCGCTATTTATTGTCACATTAGTATCATTTTGTGTAGAATTAACCGTTAAACTCCTTGCTGCAAGAAAATAAATATTTCCCCCTGAAGGCGTTATGGTAAGTGTCCCTGATGCACTATTAGGAGAGTGTAAGTTAATATTCTGTTTTGCTACGATGTAGCCATAACCTGATATGGTAATATTGCCCGTTGTATTAAAATTTTTGCAACCAATAATATTACCGGTCAATGTCAAGTCTGTAGACTGATTGCGGTTGCTATTAGTGCCATAGGTATTGATATACGTATTAAAGGAACTCATTAAATTACTATAAGATGTCTCATCAATCTGTGGCATTGATGGATACGGTGAATCTATTTCTACTTCTGTGTAGCTTCCTGCACCTGTTACATTTTCAGTAGTAGGACAATAAGAATTACCTGTTACAGAACAACCACTTTTTACATCTGTAGTCCCTCTTGACCAGAGATCACCATTGATTGTAGTAGAAGTTCTCAATTCTAACCAAGCCCCTGTATCCCTGCCCCAATACACAGCAAATCTCATAGCGCCAGGAAGTTTCTTTGCTGTAACATTTATATAACGCGTTACATCCTGGCCTTCTGATGCACTAGTGACTGTTCCTGTAGAC
The DNA here is from genome assembly GCA_018824145.1 of Candidatus Omnitrophota bacterium. Taxonomy (GTDB): domain Bacteria; phylum Omnitrophota; class Gorgyraeia; order Gorgyraeales; family Gorgyraeaceae; genus JAHJHC01. Next base: position 20,464 of record JAHJHC010000114.1, read on the forward strand.
TTTATGTCTACACTCGTTGCACTGACATTGGATACTGTTATGGTAAATGAGCCGTTAGCAAAAGATTTTGTCTGGTTAGTCTCATCTGTCCAATCCGTATCATCATTTAACTGTTGCAGATACCACTCTAAACCTGCATGGGCAAGCCAGAAGGCCTGTTGTGACTGAAAAGCTCCCACAGAAGAATAACCTGTCTTTGAAGTCAATAACGAGACTCCCACCAGTCCAAATAAAAAACATATGAACATAATAGCAACAGCTGCTACTAAGGCCTGGCCTTTTTCATTACTCGTCCGTATAATCTTTTTCATTTTTCTATAACCATTAAAAAAATAGATCACTCATGTACCTCAAGTTTCTGGGCCTTACCTGTGATTTATAATAAAGTGTCTGGCCACTACTTTGAAATTCAAGAGATATATCAATGCGTCTTATGTCAGTATTGTTTGGGCTAACAAGGGGTGTTGCTACGGTAGTGCCGTCATCATCATAATAAGTGAAGCTTAAACTCTGCACGTCACCTGCTAATATATCAGAATTTCGCATTAAGTTTGTACTACTCAAAGAATAACTTATAGTATTACTATTGACATCATCAAACGAAAACTGAGAAGAAATAGCAGTATTAACACTTCCATCATCATCTAATCTTCGTATCTCTCTTACCATCCTAGTCAAAGCTACATCTGCTGCCTGATCTATTGAAGTTCTAGCAATTAAAAAAGCAAGCGATTCTGATATGCTTAATAATAAAGGCACCGCAATACTAGCAATAACACCTAGAATAACTATAACTATCACAAGTTCTATTAGAGTAAAGCCTTTGCTTTTCATGTAATTTAATTATTCGTAACAACCGTCTTCAAAGTAACGCTTCCTATAATGCTATTCGACACAGTTACTTCTACTTGTTTGTAGTCAGTCATACCAGGGTCCGTTGCTAAAGCAACTGGCACAGCACTCACAGTGACCGCATAGGTGTAATTTGAAAAATTTCCAGTAAATGCCGTTGAACTCTCATTAACAATGTCAGAATATCGCAAGGCAGTAACCCTTTCCATCTCCTGCCCAGCCAATGCTGTAGCTACCTGCATAACCTCTGGTTGTGCATATGTCTTCATAACCTGGCTGAATAAAAGTGAAAGTGAAACCACACATATACCCAATATTACAATGACCATTACTAATTCAACTAGAGTGAAACCCTGTATTTTTTTCTTAAATAAATTATGTCGCATCCTGAATGTATACCCCTCCAGCAGGTATATTCTATTGGTTAAATTGCAATAACAGTGGTTGTAGTTGCACGGGTACTGGCACTGGCGTTAGTACACTCTGAATAAACACTCTCCCAGTATTCTGTGTCACTCTAATATCTCTTCTTCTATTAACTCTAACCCTAGCAGGATCTGCTAATGGAGTCGCAATTCCAGTTGCAGTATTATAGTCATAAGGGGTGCCAAACATATCAAAAAGCAAATCGCGGTTTGCTACATTAAAAAATACCCAGGTAATATCTACCCCTACAAATTCATCTTGATTTAACTGAATTGTAAAATTGCCTCTAGTTCGAGGGTCTGTTGCGGTTATCCAACTCCCTGGAGAATTCTCTATATATACTGTATAATTATCACTGGCAGTACTAAACGATACTCTAGTTCGTTTTTGAATGTCCATCGCCAATCTCTGCGTATACCTTATATCTGCCTGCATCTTTTCAGCAGCCAGATTTATCCTTAGATTAGTTAGGTCTATCTTGGGGATAGCTATTGCTGCCAGAATACCTACAACAGCTATTATAAAGATTAACTCAATTAAGGTAAAACCACGTTTATTCATAATAATATACATATAACCATACCCTATACCAGTAAAAAAATCAAGCCACGAAGTTTATGGTCCTATTACTACGCCATATACAAAATTAGGGACACATCCCTTTGGGATGTGTCCCTAATTTCGGCCATATCAACAATATTGCAACAATCGTTCCTAATATTATAATCAGTCCTATCTTAAAAGAAAATGGCTCATATATAAATCTTATAACATGTTCCCCCTGTTCAAGATGCACTGCCCTTAAAATGTAATCAGCTCTATAAATCTTATCACGCCTGCCATCAATATAAACCTTCCATCCCGGATAATATGAGTCGCTTAAGATTAGAAACTTTGGAACGTTTACCTGCGCTTCGATTATGACTTCGTTAGGAGAGTATTTTAGGATACTCGCTTTTTCGTACAGCGGATATTGCTTCCACTTTCCCGCAAAAAGAAATCCCTCTTCCAATATCACCTCTTTTGACGGATCAAAGTCCTTACTTTTCAATCTTTCAAGAATCACCTCTTCATCCTTAATCACAACTGGCTTATCCGCCAAAAATGCCCTCGGCAACACATTCTCATTTTCATATACATTCACCTTTTCACCTTTCTTAACCACCTTATATCCTTCTGCCTTAAAATCCTTTGGTGAAATTACATATTTTACATTCAAAAGATCCAGGAGATTGGTGCGGTCAGGTGAATCCTGTTTTATAATTGCCTTCATTACCTCTTCATGTCTCCTATTATAAAGCGAGCCATAGCCGTATGCATCGGATATCCCAAAACTGACTCCTCTATTGGCTGCCATCCTTTCTTTTAAAGCAAAATATCCCTCAAAATAATCCCGTTCAGGCACAAATATATTCTGCACTAATGTCGTCGGAGAATCGAATATCCTAAAAAGACTCTTGTCTTTTTTTAAAAATTCGACGTTGCTGCCTGGCTCCAAAAATTCATTGATATCCATGTTTAGATAGACATTTTTATTAGCGGTAAATATATCCAGTATAGCTACGGATAGTAACAGAGGTATGACTAAATTCAATTTTAACGCCTTCTTTGAACCTAAAAACAATAATAACGATAAAACCATAAATGTCCCTATCGCCCTCTTCAAATTATATATCCCCACAAGGACAAATTGCCCTAGTTCATTCTTTTTATCCATGAAACCAGGGACTATATCCAAAATAAATCTATGCAAAAAACTGTATATCTCCACGAATCTTATATTGATTATTAGATAAAAAAATGACCCTATAAAACCAATAGCTAACATCGCCTTCAAAAACCCTTTGAGAGCAACAATATTCTTCCTGTAATAATCCAATCCCATCCCTGCTAAGATTGACAAAGAAAATGCTACCATAAAGAAGAATTTTATTGGATATCTTGAGAGATTAAAGCCCGGCATGACCTTGTATAAAAAATAATAAACCGGCGTGTATCTACCAAAACAAATCACTAAACCAAGCGCTAATATATAAAAGATTGCCTTCCTTCTTTTCGATATATCAAACTTTAAAGAAATAAACGCGCATATTACGGTAAAAATCCCCATATAATATACCAAAAGCCAGCTCTGCCTTGTCCAGTAATTCTTATACAGGTAATCTGATTCGCTCAAATAAGGCACAAATAAATCCAAAAGCGCATATATAGGCAATGACCACATGGATGCTTCACTAAAATCCATGCCTGCCCTGGAGGAATGTCTTACAAATTCCAGAAAAGGTAATATCTGGAAACATGAAAGCCCTGCTGTGACAAGCAGGGCAATAAGAATTGTTTTAAACCGCAATCGGGTGATCAATGCCAAAATAAAAACCGTACCCAACAAAATCGCCGGCTCGCCTCCTAAAAACATCAGTGTTAAAAAAATCCCGGTAATTATGGAATTTTTAATCCAGTCATGTCTTAACGCCCGTTCATAAAATAAAATCGCAAGGGGAAGCCATATAACAGAAGCAAGTGAGGCTAATAAGTTTATCACGGAAATAATATATCCACTGAACATAAAAGCTGTGGCTGAAAGAAAAGATGCGTATCTGGAATAACCCCAGCTTCTCATTAAGATATAAGTAAAAAAACCTGCTAAAAAAATATGCAATATTATGAAATAGTTGAATCCTTGAGGATACGAAAATAATAAGTAGACTATACTTAGGGGGTAAAACACGCAGGTCTGAAGCTCTGCAAGATGCGGGCTCCCGCAGTGGATATACGGATTCCATAAAGGGATGCGACCTGCTATAAATTCAGTTACGCTGAATTCTCTTAAAGGATAAAAAAATCTCGAAAGGTCCCTGTGGATAAATATCTTATTTCCGAATAAAACTTCGGAAAAAAAGATACAGGTAAGAACAACTAAAATAAAAATGGGGATGGCATCTTTCATCCATCCCCATTTAGTATTTGTGGTCATCTGATTTAAAAATTAAAATTCGGGACACATCCCAATTTTCAAACTTTGTAACTACATGTGAAAATTGGGATGTGTCCCGAATTTTCCTGAAGTTTTTTACCAACTAGACGTATTCACTGTCCCGTCGGAATACGCACCTGCAATACCAGAAGCAGATATATACCACCAGCCATTTGCAGATGTTGCAGTTCCGCTAGGCGCAGCTGCTGTAGCTGCCACACCCGTAGCATCATTTAATTTATTCGTCGGGATACGTTCATCTGCAAATAAACCAGTTGTAATTGCAGAAGGAAATGCAGCAGTACCAGAAGTAGCGCTCTTTGCATATTCAATAGCAATCACTGAACGAAGTGCACCCAGGCCACTCTTTGTAGCGCCTTGTTTAGCCTCTCCTGTCAGGTCTACAAATTTAGGTATAGCGATTGCAGACAATATTCCTAATATAACAATAACCATTACAAGTTCTATAAGGGTAAATCCCTTATTTCTATTCTTCATTTAACTCCTCCTGTCGTTATTTTCCCAGTCTTATTATCGTATATAAACCTGCGACTATATGGATCTACAGGATATCCTTCTTTGTCCTGCATCTGGTGTTCTAAATAACTCTTGCCGCATAAACTATCTTCTTCTGAAGCCTTGCACTTCTTATTAAGATCCCTCAAATCCTGCGGGTACTGTCCTTCCAATATCCTATATAATTCTAATGAATATTTCAGATTTGTCAATTGATTTTCCAATGCAACTGAACGCGCCTCTCGAAGATTTAAAACCCAATATACTGTAAATATGCCTGAAAGGATAAATATAATTACTATAGAAAATATAAAGTCTATTAAGCCCCGGCCCTTATTATGCATTTAATACATCTTATAGAGATAATAGGCTACAAAAAATAATGTTGCGCTTGATAACAAAAGACAGACTCCCGTTCCTTTATTATACTTGTAAATAAAATAATCAATGCCGCTTATAAATTCATTCATAAGTTTATTCGCCTTTTTTTCTATACTTCTTAGTCTCTCCGGCATCAGCAATAATAACACACCGCTCAGAAAGGCCACTATTCCTGAAAATATTAAAAATCTCATATCTACACCTCTCCTTACTTAATGCCTAAACAGGGTAATCAAATTCCATATAGGCATAAATATTGCAAGAGCTAAAACTAGAACCATAATCCCGATTACAAATATTAAAATAGGCTCTATAAGAACCGTTAGATTTTTTACAGTATAACTTATCTGTGAATCATAATAATCCGAAACCCTTAGAAGCAACTCATCTATCTTCCCTGTCTCTTCGCCAATCTTCACCATCTGGATGACAATAGAAGGGAAAAGCCCGCTTACTTTCATCGGCTCTGCCAATCCCTTACCCTCTTTAACACCTTCGATAATATTCTCGACTGAATTTGCGATGATCCTATTTCCAATCGCATCTTTTACGATATATAGCGTATCTATAATAGAGATACCGCTTGCTGAAAGCACAGATGTAAGCCTGCTGAACCGCGACATCGAAATCTTTAAAATAAGCAGGCCAAAAATAGGCGTCTTTAATTTAAGACTGTCCCATAAGGGCCTACCTACTTTACTATTAATAAAATATCTAAATGCACCTACTAGAAAGACTATCCCAATGATTATAAACATCCAATAATGCACCAATACAAAATTTAAACCTAAAAGAACCCTTGTGGGAAGAGGAAGCTGGGTATTGAACCTCATAAAAAGCACGCTGAACTTGGGTATGATAAACATAACTACCAGAGGAAATGCTATAGAAATAGTAAGCAAGACCAACAATGGATATCGAGTAGCCTGCTTTATCTTCATGTTAAGATCGTGCTCTTGTTCAAGAAGGTTTGCCAGCCTATCCAGGACATTGTCCAGTATCCCGGCTGCTTCCCCTGCACGCAGCATATTTATATAGACTTCTGAAAATATATTCGTAAACTTAGAGATAGATTCCGAAAGGCTTTTTCCTGATTCTATATCACGGGTTATTTCTCCTATAACATCCTTAAAATATGCATTGGTACTTTGCTCCCTGATGCTCTCTAAGCTAACCAGAATAGGTACCCCAGCGTGTTGAAGCGTCATAAGCTGCCGCGTAAAAACTATCAATTCTTCCATATTGACTCTACGGAAAAGTTTCTCAAACGGGTTGTATTTTTTAAATGCGGAGCTTTGTTCCTTAATTACGGTAGGAGTATAGCCCATCTTTTTAAGATGCCGGGCAACCGAGTCTCTGGACTCACCTTCTATCGTGCCTTTCGAGGCACGTCCATATTTATCGCGGATTTTGTAGCGGAAATTCGGCATTGGGTCCTTTATTTTTCCTGTGTTGCTTTTATAACTTCCTCTGCCGTAGTAATACCCTTCAAGACCTTATCCAAACCATCATCCCTCAATGTCTTCATGCCCATCTGGAGGGCCTTATTCTTTATCAGATCGCTTGAGGCCCTATCAACAATCATTTTTCTGATTTCTTCAGTGACCACTAAAAGCTCGAATATACCGACTCTCCCTTTATAGCCTGTATCCCTGCAAGTATTACATCCCTTGCCTCTAAACAATTCCTTAGCTTCCACTCCCAAACCCTTTAGAATTTCTTCTGACGGTGTGAAAGACTCTTTACATTTTTCGCAGATCTTTCTCACAAGCCTCTGGGCCAAGATCCCTATAACAGAACTAGATATCAAAAATGGCTCCACCTCCATATCCAGGAGCCTAGCCAAGGCGCCACTGGCATCATTTGTATGAAGTGTTGATAAAACCAGGTGTCCTGTTAATGCTGCCTGCACGCTAATCTCAGCAGTCTCCCTATCCCTTATCTCCCCCACCATTATTATATCAGGGTCCTGCCTTAAGATAGATCTCAAGCCTGAGGCAAAACCAAAACCAGCCTTTGGATTTATCTGAGACTGTCTTATTCTACCCAAATGGTATTCAACAGGATCTTCTATCGTAATAATATTCTTCTCTTCCGAATCAATTGTAGAAAGGGCTGAATAAAGGGTAGTAGTCTTTCCGCTGCCAGTAGGCCCTGTGACCAGTATTATTCCGTAAGGATGTCTTATCAATGCATCAAATTCCTTTTGTCCACTGGCAGAAAAACCCAACATGTCAAGGCCCAGCAATATCGCCCCTTTATCCAGGATCCTTATAACAATGTTCTCTCCATATATGGTAGGAAAGGTAGAAACCCTCAAATCGATATCTCTATTCTCCACTTTTATATTAAACCTTCCGTCCTGGGGTTTTCTTTTTTCGGAAATATCGATCCTGGAAAGCACCTTGATCCTGGAAAGAAGCGCCAGCTCCAGATGTTTGGGCGGAGAAAACACCTCATGCAAAATCCCGTCAACCCTGAACCTGACCTTCAGCGTATCTTCTTGCGGTTCAATATGTATATCACTTGCCCTATCCTTTATTGCCTGTATGATTATAAGATTTACAAGTTTTATTATAGGGGCCTTGTCTGCTATTTCAGCGAGTTTCTCTGAATCTAATTCACCCTCTGTAACAACATCTTTCTTTTTCTCCTTATCTATATCCTTTATCACTTCATCAACCGAACCCTGCACTCCATAATACTGATCTATTGCACCCAATATGGCGCCTTCGCTTGCCAATACAGGCTCTATATCACACTTAGACACCCTGGATAAATCATCTATTCCCATAATATCCTTAGGATTCACCATTGCTACTGTCATGGCATTCCCGATTTTAAAAATAGGGATTATTTTATACTTGCGTGCCATACTTTCCGGAATAAGCTTTAAGGTCTCGGCATCTACCAGATAATTCGATAGGTCGATGTACGGCACCTCCAAAATCTCCGAGAATGCCTGCGTATAATCATCTTCGCTAACTACTCCTGCCTTTACCAGCAATCTCCCCACAGGGATGCCTTTTCTCTTAGAATCCTCTTTCATCTTATCGATCTGCTCTTGTGTAATAAGGCTACGTTTCAAGAGGATCTGTTCTATAGTCTTCTTAGTCATATTCAAACCTTAAGGATAGCCTTTATCTTGTCAACTACAATATCTAGCTCAAACGGTTTTTCAAAATATCCGCTGATTTTTTGGAAGGCGAATAAATCCTTCACCTTATCTTCTTCTTTCCCACTCAACATCAAAACAGGGACATCTTTCAGTTTCGGCAGTTTCCGGACCTCCTTCAAGCAACTATATCCATCCATCTTAGGCATCATAATATCCATAATGATCAAATCAGGCTCTTCTTCTTCTGCTACCTTCAGGCCTACATCCCCATCATTTGCCATTACAACATTAAAACCCTCCTGCTGCAATCTGATCCTGATCATTTTCTGTATATCTTCTTCATCATCTATTATTAAAATCTTCTTCCCTTCTCCCATTTTGTCCTCCGTTATTTAATCTTCAAGGCTGAACATATTGCCTTACGCTGTTTGCTGACCCATAGCATCATTTATCTTCTTCAGCAAATCATTTGTCTCAAATGGCTTCTCTATGAAATATGCTATATTCTCAAGGGCAAAAAGATCACCGACCTTCTGTTTCTCTTTGGCAGTCAATATAATTACAGGTATATCTTTGAATCTCTCAACCTTTCTCATTTCTCTCAATGCACTATACCCATCCTTCTTAGGAAGCACAATGTCCAACACAACTACATCAGGACATCTTGTCTGCATAATCTCAAACATCTCGTCTGCATCCTGCGCGCCATCAAATTCATACCCTGCTGACTCTACCCTTAATTTTAACATGTTAAGTAAATCCACATCGTCATCTACAATTAAAACCCTCTTCTTATCCATTCCTCACCTCCGAATATTCAGCAATTACCTTATCCCAACGGCCTTGAGATTTCAAGATCATCTCTATCACTTCCCGTACAGCACCCTTGCCCCCCTTTTTCTGAGTGATATAGCGGGCAGAATCCTTAATCTCATCTCTTGCATCAGGGGGCGCGACTGCAAAGCCAACTCTTTTTATAATAGGTAAATCCAGGAGGTCGTCTCCCATAAAGCAAACCTCTTCGTCCTTTACCCTGAATCTACTTAATACCTTCTTATAGATCTTTAGTTTTCTATGGTCTGAATACAATGCCGCGACACGCATGTCTTTTGCCCTGCGTTCAACGACCTTTGTTTTCTTGGCAGTAATGATAACTGATTTCAATCCAGCTCTATGAAGTAGGTACATACCAAAACCATCATGGACATCGAAACATTTGAATTCATCCCCAAAGTTATCATAGATTATGCGGCCGTCAGTAAGTACACCGTCAACGTCCAATATCAATAATTTTATCTTCTTTGCTAGCGCTTCTATCATAGAAATCTATACCAGTCCGGCCTTCAGTAGATCCTGGACATCCACAAGGCCTATAGCACAGCCCTTTTCATCGACTATAGGGATCTCGTCAATCTTATATTCCTGTAAAACCCTAAGGGCCTCGACTGCAAGACAACCTTTTTTCAGTGCCTTAGGTCTTTTTGTCATTACATCTTTAACCTTTTCCTTCGAAAGATCGATGCCTTCTTTTAAGTGCCTTCTTAAATCACCGTCTGTAAAAATGCCCTTTATCTTACCTTTATCGTCTACGACTGTAGCGCTGCCGGCCCTGGCTGCAGTAATCTTCAGAAGTACGCTCTTTACCCTTGTGTTTTCCTTCACAATGGGATTCTCTTTATCTTTTCTCATTATGTCTTCCACCCTAAGAAGAAGTCGCTTGCCGAGATTTCCACCCGGATGAAGAAATGCGAAATCGCTTCTCTTGAACCCCCTCTTATCCATCAGTGCCGCACACAAGGCATCCCCCATTGCCAGCATACAAGTCGTGCTCGCCATAGGAGCCAACCCTAAAGGACAAGCCTCTTCTTTAATAGAAACATCTAAAATAGCGTCGCTATTCTTTGCGAGCATAGAAGACATATTACCCGTCATGGCAATTAATTTTGAGCCTATTTTTTTTATAAGCGGGATCAATTTTACGATTTCTTCTGTCTGACCGCTATTTGAAATAGCAATTACAATATCCTCTTTTTTCACACGTCCAAGGTCTCCATGGATTGCCTCTCCGGAATGAAGCCATAGACTAGGGGTACCGGTAGAGGCAAGCGTTGAGGAAATCTTATTACCGATAATACCGGCCTTACCCATGCCAGTCACCACAACCCTGCCTTTAGAGGCAAAAATCAGGTTAACTGCTTTTTCGAAATCCTTATTTATATGGGAAGAAAGATGGCGGATAGAATCGGATTCTATCTTCAGGACCTGCTTAGCTCGTTTTTTTAACATGTTGTTTTTTCATCTTTACAATGTTATCTATTTCTTTAACATCCTTTAACAACCCCTCCAACGTCTCCAAGGTAATCATATTAGCCCCATCGCACAACGCTTTATCCGGCTCTTTGTGGACCTCCAAGAATAAACCTTCACAGCCCATTGCCACAGCTGCGCGTGAGAGGCCTGTAACAAATTGTCTCTCCCCGCCAGACTCTATACCTTTACCTCCGGGAAGCTGGACACTGTGGGTCGCGTCATAAATAAGCGGGTAATTGAACTTGCGCATTATCTGTAAAGACCGCAGGTCACTTACAAGATTATTGTAGCCAAACATTGTGCCGCGCTCCGTAATAATAATGTTTTCATTCCCGGCATTCTCGATTTTTTCTATAACATTCCCTATATCCCACGGCGCTAAAAACTGGGCCTTTTTTATATTCACAATTTTATTGGTCTTTGCAATTTCTATAATAAAATCCGTCTGTCTGCATAAAAAGGCAGGTACCTGAATAATATCCAAGACCTTAACTGCCTTATCCAGCTCGACTCTACAATGAACATCACTTAATATAGGTATGTCCAATTCTTTTTTAATCTCTGCCAGTATCTTAAGCCCTTCATCAATCCCTGGCCCTCTATAAGATTTTAGGCTCGAACGATTTGCCTTATCATAGCTGGATTTAAAGATAAAAGGTATCTTTTCTTTTTCACAAATCTTCTTAATGGCCTTTGCATGATCCAATGCTCCTCTGGCACTCTCAATAACGCATGGGCCAGCGATCAGGACAATAGGATTACTCTCACCTATCTTTATATTTTTTATCTTTATCTCTTTAGCCATTCGTGTCTCAAAACAGACTAAGTTGCCTTGCACCTTTTATAAGGTCCGTCGCCTTCATCAAATCTTCAGGAGTATCTATACCGATTGTATCAAATTTTGTCTCTATGACCTTTATCTTGTACCCATTCTCTATTACTCTAAGCTGTTCCAGTTTTTCACTTTTTTCAAGTCTGGATTGAGGCAGACTCTTGAAGGTAAAAAGAAAATCTTTGGTATATGCGTAAATGCCGATGTGTTTATAGTGAGTGACGATTCCTCGCTCACCTGCAGCCCGCCTGTCCCCCGAAGCCTTGGCGAAGGAGGATAACAAATATGGTATAGGGGCGCGGGAAAAATATAACGCAAAGCCTTTCCTATCCATCACAACCTTTACCACATTGGGATCCAAAAAGTCTTTTTCATTTCCAATCTTATGACAAAGGGTCGCCATGTGTATGGAGTCATCCCTTAAAATAGGATCTACCACATCATCTATCATCGTCGGATGTATAAGAGGTTCATCTGCCTGGATATTAACCACGACCTTTGTATCGATAGAACTCACGACTTCAGTAAGCCTGTCAGAACCACTTTTATGTGCCTTTGAAGTATATATTACCTTTGCACCAAAACCCTTAGCAAAATTATAAATACGCTTATCATCAGTTGCTATAATAATGTCTTCTATTGTCTTTGCCTTCTTAGCATTTTCCCATGTGTGTTGGATAACTGACTTCCCGCACAAATCTGCTAAAAGCTTTCCTTCAAACCTTGTGGAACCATAACGTGCCGGAATTATCCCTATAACTTCCATAATTTAAATGAGCACATCACTTACGGAGCACGAAGTGCGACGTAAGTGATAAGTGCGAATTTATCCCGAGCAACAGCGAGGGATCTCATATGAGATCCCTCAGACCTTCGGTCTTCGGGATGACCAGTCAGATGAAAGGTAAAAATCTACAACTGGTCACTTAATCCTCGTCAATAACTCTTCATTCGTTACCGCTGATATCCCTACCTTACCCACTACTATGCCTGCGGCAAAATTCGAGATGCGAGCTGCATCTACCATGCCAGCACCAGCTGCCAGGGATAATGTAAATGTACCTATTACAGTGTCCCCTGCACCTGAAACATCAAACACGTCCTGCGCAACTGTAGGTATATGTGTGATGCGGCCTTCCTTTTCAAAAAGCTGCATGCCATTCTCTCCTAATGTTATAAGAACGGCTTCACATTTCAGTTTATTAAGAAGGGTTTTACCAATATTATTAAGACTTTCTTTATCCTTTACCTTTATGCCTGATGTATAAGCAGCCTCATGATGATTAGGCGTAATCGCTGTCACGCCTTTATAATAGTGAAAGTGATCTTCTTTGGGATCAACAGTTACTATCTTTCTACGAGCCTTGGCTATTTTTAAAACCGCCTCTAAAAGTCTAGCTGTTATAACTCCCTTACCATAATCCTCTATTACAATAGCATCTACATCATCTATTATCTTTTTTATACGATCGCTCAACTGATCAATCAACTCTGTATCCAGACCGTCCATCTTTTCCTTATCGATTCTAACAACCTGTTGATGATGCGCAATAACTCTCGTCTTAAGAGTAGTAGGTCTTTTGGTATCAGTAATAATGCTTCCTATATCCATGCCTTTTTTCTTAAGAAGTTGGGTGAGTATTCTACCCCGTTCATCTGCTCCTATAACGCCTGCTATATACACCTTTCCTCCGAGTGCGTGGATGTTGTTCGCCACATTTGCCGCTCCTCCCGGCATAAAAGACTCTGAGCGTACCCACACAACCGGCACAGGCGCTTCAGGAGAAATCCTTGAGACATCGCCCCATAAAAATTCATCCAGTATTAAGTCTCCTATCACAAGGACCCTCGCCTTAGAAAATCTTAATATTATCTTCTTATACCTTCCATTCTCCTTAATCAAATCACACCTCTTAAATTTTTTCAATAATGGCCTGGGCCAAAAGCGGTATCATAACCTCATGCTGGCCAATAACAGTATATCCTCTACCGCCTGATTTTATAGGCCTACGCACTACATTCTGGTAAGGCCTATAGTGATTTATCATATCAAAATTACATGCGGTAAAACCTTTTACGTTGCAGCCTAGATTCCTCGCTACATTTATTGCCTTTAAAAATACTTCCGGGAGGATCACAGAAGATCCCATATTCAACACTACCCCTCCATCGCCTAGTTCCGAAACCACTTCGATAAAATTATGGAAGTCCTTAAGAGACGCCTCGCCTAAATGAGCGCCGTTACAGCTAAGATGTTGATGTATAACGTCAGTCCCTATAGCAATATGCACACTAGAACTTACATCTTGTTTGACACAATTATATAATAGACTCGATTCCCTAAAAGGTAATTTCTCTTCCCCGATTACCTGGCCTATTGCCTGTCCCGCGCCTATATCCCTTTCCACAGCCTCGGATATTGCACCATTTAGATATAAGGCTGTTTCTTTTGCCATGCCAAAACTTCCGTCCTCAAGAGAAGACTCCACATCCTCTGAAGTCTTACCAATAAGGGCGATCTCAAAATCGTGTATTGCGCCTGAACCATTCAAGGCAATAGCCGTGATTATTTTTTTCTTCATTAGCTCTATTAACACTGGATTAAGTCCGCATTTAATGACATGAGAACCCAACATCACTATGACAGGCTTCTTCTTTTTACGAGCCGCAATAATCGCATCTACAATCTGCCTGAAGTTATTTCCTGAAAGTATGTTAGGGAGGGAATTGTAAAAATCAGAGAAAGAGGCGTTCTTAGAAGGGACCTTGGCAAAATCCTCTCGCCTAACCTTACTCTTTCTTTTTGATATGGGGTAGGTCTTGAGTTTAGTTAAATCTATTTTAACCTTATTCTTGGCCATAAGTAATGTATTATTATACTTTTTCGCATTTTAGCATTATTGCTTTAAGGTGTCAATCCTTGAAGTTGTTTCAAGATGTTTCAAGAACTACGCCGAACAGCATAATTGAAATGGTCAAAATATTTGCGCCATAAAGATTCGGAGGAAAGAAATTGATTCGAACCATAGAAATAATCTACGACAGCCTCGCGTAAACGGGCAAACTCCTTAATGCAGGAAAAAGGCTTATTAATAGAATCTAAACTCAAATCAAGCAACTCCAATGCCCTTGAGGCAGCTTTTTTAGAAAAATCTATTTTACCTTTTTTCTGCCAGTTAAGCGCACGGCTTACTTCACTGCCGATATTTGCCATTTGGGCACATAAAGACATCTGCCCCCATTTCCCTTCAGCAAGATTTTTATGCTGTATCATCACCTTTTCACCCTTTTATTCGCAATCTCTATAATTTTCTGCCGAACCTTTTCATCATCAACTCCCCGGCTCATATTCCCCTGAGACGGCCGCATGTTAATCATTGAATCGAATTCAATAAAATCATCCCCTTGAAGATCAGGATAAAAATTTATCCCCCACAAACTTTTTTGCTTTGAACCATTTTCAATAAGCAGTGCTTCCAAATCAGAATGCAATTCCGCATCAAAGGCAACCAATTCCCGCTCTACATCAACTACAGCCTTTACCATATCGCCAAAGGTACAAGCTGCAATCTTCCTCAATTCTTCAATTGTAATAACTCCCTTTACTATTTGCATAGTTTCTTTTATACCAAAAATCAGCCCAAAAAGCAATTGAATTGCATTTGCTGGCCTATTTTTTATACTCTATTTTTTGAAGCGATATTGTAACAGAACCGACTAACGGTATACTGCTTGTCTTAACTAATAAGGGGATCCTTTTTTCATCTGCTGAGAACCACATAGTGGCCTTTGCCTTCCTTTTTATCTTTCCCTGAAACCAAGGCAACGGCTCTACCATAAACGCCTCCCACTCACCAACGCCCTTGATATTTATAAAACCTTTATTATGCACCTTTGTCTCTAAAAGGTAATTCTTTTCATCTACATTCAGATTAGCAAAAATAGACCCGCCAACATCTGCTTCTTGTAATCTAAAGTAATACATACAACTCAATGGGTCCTGAACTTTTTCAGGTATATCGAAAACTTTTTTACTGCGATTGAGCCGTGAAAAATAAATTGCCTTGCCTTTTTCCTGATCGAAATCAGTATATTCATCGGATCTGTAACTGCCTTCTCTTTGTTTCTTTTCGAATCTCACAGGATAAAGACCTTCTACATCTAAATATGTAGATATTTCATCTTCCACCTTATAGACCTTTGAGATTGCAGGTGTAGTGTTAGCCGTAGCGAGGATGTGATATACCTTACGGCCGTTCATCTGGGTAATTTCCTCGACCGACAATGTTGCCGTTCCCACATCCAAACCAAGCCATTCTATCCCATATGTAAATTTCTCTCCGACACGTAAGGTCTTAGAAGGGGCCTCTATTTTTATCCCATTTCCCTTTTTTATAATCCTATATTTCGCGCCTATCCCGCATCCTGATATTGAAAATACCAATAAAAGTATTAGTAAATATCTTGTTAGCTCTCTTATTCTCATATATCTATTTACCTGCTTTCTCGTTTAACAACTCGCCAGCCTTCTCCACCACTTCTTCCACAGTTACTGATCTAAGGCACAAGAAACCTTTTTTACAATTGTGCGCCAAACATTCCTTACAACCGACCTCCTTATGCAATACTACACTTTTATCACCGAGCGCTTTCCATCTCGTAGGGCTAAGCCCCTTTTCATTCCTTCCAAATATGGATATAAGGGGTGTGCCCACAGCCGAGGCTATATGAACAGGCCCTGAATCATTTGAAATAAATAGAGATGCCCTTTTGAATAGCGACGCTAACTCTCCCAGTGAAGTCCTGCCGCATAAAAATAAGGGTTTATCTTTCATTAAGTCTCTGACTTTCTTACCTATCTCTATCTGGTCAGGACTTGAAATCAAAACACACTTCACACCAAATCTACCTATTAAGATATCCCCTAGCTCAGCAAAATTCTTCTGAGGCCACATCTTTGACACACAACTTGCACCGGGATGAAGCACAATAAATCTTTCACCTTTTGCCAAACCACATTCCTTTAGTAAATTATCCATGTTCTCTTCGTCTGATTTCTTAACCGGCATAACCAATGGCGACGGAGTTACGTTTATACCAATAGATCTCAATATATCCAGTGAATATTCTGATTCGTGTTTTTCTCCAAGGCGTTTGGTATATTCCAACTTGTCTGTTAAAAGAAAATCCATCTTACCCCGCGCGTATCCTATTCTCTTCGGGATTCTCGCCAAAAAACAGATCAGATTCACCCTCGCTGTAGAATGTAAAATAAGCGCCAGATCAAAACCTTTACTCCTGAGCCACCCAGAAAAAGCTACGGCCTTAAAAATACCTCTATGTTTAAATTTCTTATCATACACTATAACTCCATTTAGAAAAGGATTCCCTGTAACGATTTCTTTTGTCTTGGGTGATACCATAACAGCAATATATGCCTCAGGGAAGGCTTCTCTAGTAGCTGTAATCACAGGTGTAGAAAGCACGACATCGCCGATCCTATCAGTTCTCACAATAAGAATCTTTTTTATTTTCGAAATATCCATGATTTAACTATGCTAAACTATCTGTTCTACAGCAATTTCTCTATGGCCTCTAATACTTCCCCTGCCTTAATCTCCTCCATACACTCGTGATTGAACTTACATACGGCTTTTCTACATGGAGAGCATTTGAGCCGTTTACGTATAACTATATCATTTTTACCTGTGGGGCCGTATTCTTCAGGGTCTGTAGGCCCAAATACTGCGGCTACTTTAATTCCGAGATCACATGCGATATGCAAAGAAGCGCTATCACAAGTTATAAGAAGCTGCATCTTGTCTATCAAGGCAAAAAGCTCATTTAAATTTATTTTTCCGGTCAAGTCAATCAAGTTCTTATGATTTACAGCATTCTGTATCCTGCTTGATATATTAACTTGAGTAGCATCCCCTATAAGAACAATTTTACAATCCCTGTGTCTTATAAGGTTGCTTATAACTTCTACAAAACCCTCTATGTGCCATTGTTTTAACGGGCTGCGACAAGCAGGGCTCAGGCCTATCAAGACATCACCTTTCTCCAAACCATGTTCTTCAAGTAATGCCTTAACCCTCTCCCTGTCTCTATTATCAATGTAAATGTTACGATCCCCCATGTCTTTCTTGAATCCTATATTTAAGGCTTTTAATTTATTTAAATGCATTGTTTTCTTATGCCTGAGGGTATCTTTATTCATTGAAATTAAAGGGGACCTATACCTTGCAGCTATTAAAACAGGGATTAAACTAGTCTTCATATCTACTGCCAAGTCATACTTTTCGCTTTTTAGCTTTTTTATGAAAAGTATCTTATCTTTTAGCCCTGCATGTTTATCGTATATAAAAACACTATTGATCCTCGGGTCTTTTGTAAAGACCTCTTTCGGATTAGGCCCTACCACGACATCTATAGTCTCGTCAGGGAATTTATCTCTAAGCGCAGATAAGACAGGCAAAGTCAAAACCACATCACCTATGTTACTGAGAGTTATAAAAAGGATTTTATGAATATTGTCTAGTTTCATGACATTGCATCCAACACATCTTCCACACTTATGGATTTCATACACTTATTATCCTTACAGGAAAGTTTGTAACAAGGAATCTTACAATCAACATCCTTCTGTAAGATCTTGCACACACCTCCTCCGTAAGGACCTGTTATAGAAGGAGAAGTAGGGCCGAATAAGGCGATTAAAGGTGTTTTTATCCCCGCTGCAATATGCATTGGCCCAGAGTCATTCGAGATAACCCATTTTGCCTTTTCAAAGACAGCTCCCAGCTTTTTCAAATCTGTCTTGCCGCATAGTAAGATCGGTTTTTGTTTCATTAAACCGGATATTCCTTCACACAAAACAACATCCTTCTCTGCACCGGTCAAAACGATACTTATATTGAATTTCTTGAAAATCTCTTCTCCAAGCCTGGCAAAATTCTCAAGAGGCCACCTTTTTAAATCCCAATTGCCGCCAGGATTAATTACTATAAAATCCGCGCCTTTTTTGAGGCCTCCTTTTTCTAATATCTCGTCTGCACCGAGCCTATCTTCATCAGAAACAAAAAACTCATAGCTTGTATCTCTCGGCTCAACACCGACACTCTTCACCAGACCCAAAAAATACTCCACTTTGTGCAGGGCTTTAGAAGGCCGCGGGACTTTCTTAGTCAATAAAAAGCCTGCCTTTCTATTGTCATATCCTATACGTTCCGGTATTTTAGAAAGGAAAAGAAGCATTGTCCTGCTTAAGGATCTACGCAGTATAAACGCAGTATCGATCTTCATTGATTTCAGATGCGAAACAATTGCAAATTTCGCCAGGAGAGATCTATATATCCCCTTTTCATCATATGCGATGATTTCATCTATATGAGGATTCCCTTCGAGAATTTCCCTGCACCTGGGATGGGTAAGTACAGTAATATGGGATTTAATATAATTCTCTCTTATCGCTCTTATAAAGGGCGTTATAAAAAGCGTATCTCCCAACCAATTGACATTAACGATAAGTATCCGTTTCATCTCCATCATCAATCCTCGTCTCTATGCTCCTTGAGCCAGGTATAAAACCCTGTTATCTCAATCCAAAACACAAATAAATTATCAGAGGTCCTCGATATGCGCAACCGTTTCATCGCGAATATATCATGTTTGGGATATTTTCTTCCCGGATTTGTAGCTACTGCTATAGTGTATCCTGCCTTCATGACCTTGTCTCTTATATAATCATTAAAAGCACCTACCGGATAACTGAACGAAGTAACATCTTTTCTGATATGGCTTTCAATCGCGCGTTTGGAATCAAAGATCTCTACGCCTAACTTCTGTTCCGAGGAGTCCGGCAGATACGCATGGGTCATTGTGTGACTACCGATAGAAATTAGTCCGCTCTCTGACATCTCAATTACCTGACCCCATGTTAAATATCCATCCATTCCGATAAGACCAGGTGCTATGAAAATAGTTGCAGGAAGCCCCAGTTTTTTTAAAACAGGGTAAGCCTCTTTATAATTATTCTCGTAACCGTCATCAAAAGTAATGGCAACCGTCTTATAGGGACTATTACCCTTTCCCATCAAACCCGGCAAGTCATGAAGTCTCACGACATTATACCCATATTGCTTTAAAAAGGTCATCTGTCTCTCGAAACTATCAGGAGAAACACTTAATTTAGAAAACATAGCATCCTCATCAATCTTGTGATACATAAGAATAGGAATAACATACTGTGATTTGGCATATACCAAGAAACTTAAAAGTAAAAACGCAAAAGTAAAAATTACAACTAAAAATTTAAAATTTTTTTTCATTTTTAATTTTACCTTGTGGTTTTGTCTTTTTACTTTTAACTTTTTACTTCAATTTCTCTATACAACTCCGCCACCTTGTCCACCATTCCATTAATAGAAAACCTTTCTATGACTATTTCCCTACCAGCCTGGGACATCTTTTTGTAAAGCTCTTTTTGTTTCAATAGCTTCAATGTAGGCTCGACCAAAAATTCAGGCCGCGATGGAGGAACAAGAAATCCATTAACGCCGTCCTCAATGACATTGCGTATACCACCCACATCTGTAGCAACAACAGGTTTTCCCGCAGCCAGCGCTTCTATAGCAGCAATACCCAGGCCTTCTTTCCTTCTCGGAGCGAACATAAATACATCCAGGATAGACAGGATGTTTACGGTATTTATCTGCGGTTTTATAAATATCACGTTCTCTGTTAGATTGAGACGATAAGCCAGATTTACTATATTCAAATACTCCTTGCCCTCACCCACAAAGACAAGTTGCACATTCGGTTTCTGTTTAAGAATATTGTAAAGCGCATACAAAAGCACATCATGCCCCTTGTCAGGCGTAAACCTGGAGATTGTCCCGATAATCGAATGGTCTTTTTTTATCCCGAATCTATCCTTTAGATCATCCTTTTCTTTTTCTGAAAAATCTCTAAGGAATTTTTTGACATCTATGCCGTTATATATTAAAGCGACTTTATGCCGATCCACCCGGAAATAACTCAAAAGATGGGACTGCACCGCGTCACTTATCGCGATCACACGCTCTCCCCATGAAGGCAATAAAGTCCTGCCTATATTTTTTCTGAAAAAACCATGACAGGTCGTGATAAAACCAACCTTGCATAATCTTGACACAAAAAAACCTACCACCTGCGCAACTCGTGTCTGTGCATGTATCACATCTATATCTACTGCCTTAACTATCTTTGTGATCTCAAAAACAGCCCTAAAGACTTTAGGGCTCAATTCGGATTTAGTAGATAAATCAACTTTTAGATGTGAGACATCTCCGGCTGTTAACTCCGGCACTAAAACTCCTCCGCTTGAGGCGACAAAGACACTTTCACCTTTCGCCTTTAATGCCTTAGCCAGAGTCACAGTATACGTAGATATGCCGCCTATATTGAGATGGGTTGTGAGTAGTAATATTCGCATAAAAATTATAATGACAAATGACAAAATTCAAAGCACAAAATAAATTCAAAATTCAAATAACAAATTTCAAAACAGAAGTTTTGTCATTTGATATTTGTGATTTGTCATTATTTTGGTATTTGTGATTTGTCATTTGAAATTTTTTCCATCACCAACTTAAATACTTCTTCCACGCCAATTTTCTCCATGCATCTGATTCTCTTACAATCGGATTTATAACATGGGGAGCAACTTAGTTCCTTTTTTATAATAGTCCCCCTATATATAGGCTCAAAGTGCCTTCTTGGATCAGTAGGGCCGAATAGGGCGATAAAATTTGTATCCATACCTGAAGCGACATGCATAGGAGCACTATCTCCTGTAACAAAGACCTTGCACTTTTTTATCAACGCGGCTAACTGTGTAATCGTTGTCTTGCCAGAGGCGTCTATAACTTTATTATGTGTCATGTTCATGAAATCCCTGACCAGGGACTTTTCTTCTTTAGACCCTGTAACAATGACCCTTATATCCTTTGCCGCCAACATATCTGAAAGTTTTGCAAAACATCTTATTGGCCATCTCTTAGTCTTCCAACTGCCTCCGATATTAATCCCTACCAGAACCTGGTCTTTTCTCACCCATTCATTTTTCAATAAATTATCT
The DNA here is from genome assembly GCA_018824145.1 of Candidatus Omnitrophota bacterium. Taxonomy (GTDB): domain Bacteria; phylum Omnitrophota; class Gorgyraeia; order Gorgyraeales; family Gorgyraeaceae; genus JAHJHC01. The sequence goes on from JAHJHC010000114.1 coordinate 41,993, forward strand.
ATGTATATAAAATCTTCTTTTCCAGGCCATGCTTCCAAACGCCTAGATGCACCTATTGTATTAATACCTGCTCTTTTAAGTACCCTGAACTGTTCTTCAACAGGCCCCACACCTCCGATCTTCAAGTGTCTCAATCTATTATTCAACAAAAATCCGAACTTTTTATTATCATAGCCAAATCTTCTGGGAACAGCTCCTAACCACGCAACAATATGGCTGGCCTTATTATTCTGCAAATCTATAGACATATCAAATGCCTTACCTCTTATAATAGAACCTATCCTCCATAAACTGCCTATACCTTTATCCTCGGCTTCCCTATGGTAAAGTATAATATCATCTATATACGGGCATCTCTTCAACAGCACGCCGGAGAATGCACCTACCAACACACTAATAAAGGCATTTGGAAAAGCATTCCTTATGGCCCTAAGACTGGGCACACTAAGTATGACATCGCCTATTGCGCCTATCTTTATCACCAAGATCCTTTTTTTATTACATGCCTCATCATAGACTTTTATAGTGCAATCCACCATCCGGTCCAGGCTATACTCTTTTTCAACCTTTCTCCTTGCCTCAAATGCCAGGTCTTTGGCAAGATTTCTGTCCTTTAGCAATCTTATTATAGAATTTACTATCTCCATAATATCGCCGGGCTTTACAAGTAAACCTGTCTTACCGTCTTCTATAATATCCACTGCGCCGCCTATACGCGTACTTATGACAGGCACACCGCTTGCGCCAGCCTCAACAATCACCCGGCCAAACGCCTCTTGGCCTACAGAAGGAAGCACCAAAAGATCAAGTCCGGACATTATTTTGGGTATATCCTGCTGCGAACCCAATAATTCTACAAATCTCTCTATATTAAGTTTGGAGATCAACACCTTTAAATTTTTCTTGTATTCAGGCTTATTTTTAGGCGAATCCCCTACAATCAATATCTTTACATTCGGAAAGATTCTCACGACTTTCGCAATCGCCTGTAAAAAAAAGATATGGCCTTTTATAGGCGTGATCCTACCTATAATACCTATTTTATACTCTGCCTTTTGACGAGTAGTATCCGGCGGATTGAATCTAAATCTTTCAAGATCGACTCCCCTGGGAATAAATCTTATCCTTTCGTGTGGAACACCAAAATCTCCTATCATATGCCGCCCCACAATGCCGGAAGCTACGATTACAAATTTACCCCAACCCATTACGCGACTTAAAAAATGTCTCGAGTAATAGCCATGTGCTGTAGTGATAAAACTGGCATTTGTATGTCTAGCGGCAAAAAACGCAATAAGTGCCGGTACGCGAGAGCGGGCATGTACGACATCAATACGTTCTTCTTTCATGATGCGCTCTAATTTTTTAACCATCTTGACTACAGTAAACAGTGATTTTTCATGAACTGGAAGTTGTATATGTCTTGCACCTGCATCCATCAGGTCTCTCACCATTGTCCCGCCATTAGATACAACAATAGCCCTATGACCTCTTTTAATTAATTCCTTAGACAAATCAATTGTCCCGGTCTCTACGCCGCCTACATCCAATGCCGGAAGGATCTGTAAAATATTCATAAAATCAAATAATCCCCTGAAGTCTTTTCACTATCTTATCTCTATCACCTAACTTCTTTATTGCCGGTCTTTCCCGTAAAAGCCTATCTATTACATCTTGAATAGCGCCAGGGGAAGCTGTCTTTATATAGCCCTGTTCTTCTAGATTCTTAACGGCCCTCTCGTATTTTCCTCCAGTGGCAAACCCGCCTCTAAAAACAACTGTATATTTTCCCGAGCTGACAGCCTCTGAAATCATTGAGATACTCTCAGGTGAAGTCACTATCACATCACTCAAACCAAATATTGCCGGCACAATACCATCTATATTCTTCTCATTTGCGATTACTAACCGTTTACATATCGGATTTTTTTGTAACTTTTGTTTCAAAAGAGCGTCTATCTCTCCGGAGGTCCTTCTGGAAGTCGAAACAAATACATCCATCCCGACCTTATTAGCTATATTCAAAATTCCATCCACTACTTTTTCAACGTCTTCTTTTTTTAATTTAAAATTCTTTGCATCTCCGCCTATTAAGAGACCTATACCTTGACGCGGGGTATGGGGGTAACGAGTAATGGCTTCTTCCATTGCCTTTTCTGTAATCCTGTTAGGTGCAGCTTCTGTAACTACCACATTCGGCCTTACTCTCTCACCCTTGATATCATGCCCAGGTAAAATAACTATATCGAATCTTCTTCCTTTACCTAAACCAGGTTTCATTATTACAATATTCTTGGCATTATTTTCATACTTTAAGAAAATATTAGTACTAACTAAGGACGCTCCACAGGAAATAATAATATCGGCATATTGACTTCTGACCCCATTAAAAGACTCTTTCTCTAAACATAACCTTAGGCCTTTTAGACATCCTTGGCACCGTCTTCCGGTAAAAAAACTTGCCAGATCTAAAATAAGCCTTGCTACTTTATTTTTGAATTTCACTTTCACAACTTTAATCTTAAGAATAGGCCTCTCTTCTATACCTCGCGCCTTGAGTCTAGTGCCCAGAGCTTCCTCTATCATCTCAGCCACTGCCAATGACTGATTAAAATGCCCGGACTTGCCATCACTTAAAATCAACACTGTACGTTGAGGAGTGGTCTTCCACCTTTTGTGTGACCATAACCACTGCTCTGGAAACCGCCTTATATAATGTTCAAGTACACCTGTAATCTTTTCTAAATTTGTCCTTATATCTTTTTCTTTATCCTGTGTTTTAACTAACTCTAAAGGCTCTCCAATCTCTACAATATGTTTATCATAACCCACTCGCCAGACAAACGTAGGAAGTATAGCAGCACCTGTCTTCAAGCTAAAACTTACGACCCCTTGTGCTGTAGAAGCAGGCCTATTAAAAAGCTCCACAAACACCCCTTTCGGGCCGGCATCCTGATCAAAAAGCATTGCTACCATGCCATTATTATTAAGGGTCTTTATAATATCCCTTATTGAAAAACCCTTTGTAACAACCTTACAACCCGTCATTGCTCTATATTGATTCAAGAGACTATTCAACCTCTTATACTTCTGTTCCCGCGCAAAAAGAGACATTCTATAACCCTTTGCACTAATAGCTAAAGATGCAACCTCCCAATTACCAAAATGTGCGGCCAAGAATATCATGCCCTTACCTTCATCAAGCGCTCTTTTGACACTTTCAAGATTTTCAACACTTATATACTTTTCCAAATATCTCTTACCCATACGAGGGGTCCTTAGTAGTTCTATAATGCTCATACCAAGATTTTCAAAATGAGATTTTGTAATCCTCTTAATCTGGCAGGACGTTTTTTCAGGAAACGCTGATTTTAAATTAGCATATGCTATAGCCCTTCTTTTGGAGTTCATAATACACACTAAATCGCCCACACGCCGGCCTATCCACAGCGCAAGGCATAAAGGAATAAACCCCAGCAATATGCTGAGTATCTTAAGTATTATATATCCCAAAAAGTCTATTAAAGAATGCCTGTTCATTTTCCACTATCCTAAGTTCAATGCCGAGGACTATTAATTCCGCCACCCCTATTACATCCTTACTGCCTCGTAATCTTACAGCGTCTTTTTCTGTAGTGATGATCGCATCGATTTCATTCTGTTTGCAATAACCTGCTATCTTTTCTAAATCCTTCTCCTTATACCAATAATGATCGCGAAACATAAAATGTTTTTTGACGTTCAACCCCAGTTTCAAAATCGTCTTCTCAAATGAAGACGGGTTGCCGATTCCTGAAAGCAGTGCAATATTTTTACCTTTCAACTGTTCCGGATCTACGATCACTTCATCTAACAATCTATAAAAATGTCTGGCCCTGTGAATAGATTTAACCAAAAGTGCATTAGGATTTATTTTTTTCAGTTTGACTTCTAACTCGAACAAACTCTTCTGATCCTCAACTAAGTCAACCTTTGTAATCAAAAAGACATCTCCCCTTTTAAGACCCGAAATACTTTCGCGCATCGAGCCAGCAGGTATTACCCATCCATTGCCAAAAGGATTTGTAGCATCTATACAGACAACATCCAGGTCTCTTTTTAAGGACATATATTGAAATCCATCGTCCAATAAAATTGTATCTACTGAATATTTAGTCACAGCCTCCCTTCCGGTCTTAACCCTGTCCTTACCAGCCAAAACAGGAACTCCTGATGCAGATCTCGACAACAGCTTCTCTTCATCATTACCATAATCTCTTGTAAGAAGCGCAACCTTCAAACCTCGCTTCAACATGGCCTGCAGCATGTATAAAACCAACGGCGTCTTTCCCGTCCCGCCCCAGGTAATATTTCCCACGCTGATAACTTTTACATTAAGCCTATGTTCTCTAAAAATACA
>JAHJHC010000115.1 GCA_018824145.1 Candidatus Omnitrophota bacterium
AGGGGATTGATTACATTTTTACCTGTGTATTTCGGAGCAGACCCTCCGATAGGCTCGAACATAGAAATGCCTTCGGGGTTTATGTTGCCGCCTGCTGCTATACCCATGCCGCCCTGGATCATTGCGCCGAGGTCAGTTATGATGTCTCCGAACATATTATCCGTTACAATAACGTCAAACCACTCGGGGTTCTTGACCATCCACATGCAGGTAGCGTCCACATGGGTATAATCCGTCTTTATATCAGTATATTCCTTTGCCACCTCATGAAATGTCCTCTCCCACAAATCCCATGCATATGTCAATACATTGGTCTTTCCACAGAGCGTTAATTTCTTATGTTTATTTCTCTTTTTTGTATATTCAAACGCAAACCTCACACAGCGCTCAACACCCTTCCTTGTATTATGAGAGATCTGAAGCACTATCTCGTCAGGTGTGCCTTTTTTCTTGAATTCGCCTAAGCCCTTATAAAGGCCCTCTGTGTTTTCTCTTACAACTACAAAGTCTATGTCTTCAGGACCTTTATCCTTTATCGGAGTCCACACACCCGGATAGAGTTTAACAGGCCTCAGATTTATGTATTGGTCAAAGTGAAATCTAAGTTTTAAAAGTATGCCCTGCTCTAATATACCCGGTTTAACCCCAGGATGGCCTATTGCCCCTAAATATATAGCATCCATGCCGGAAAGCTCCTTTAAAACAGAATCAGGGACGAGTTCTTTACTCTTTAAATACCTGTCCCCGCCCAGGTCATATGATACGAGTTCATACTTGAAGCCGTCTTTTTTATGCAGCTCTTCTAAGACCTTAAGCCCTTCTCTCACAACCTCAGGCCCTGTCCCGTCACCAGGGATCACTGCTATCTTATATCCCTCGATTCCCTCGGCACTCTGCTCACTTCGTTCGCTTCTCATCCTTTGCCTCTCTTTCTACGAACCCATTTTAAAAGTCCTCCCTTTTTAATGATATCCTGTATAAACTTAGGGAAGACCTGTACATTATAATGCTTATCTTCGGAAAGATTCAATACCTCACCTTTATCTAGCTCCACTTCAAGATAATCGCCTTCTTTTATCTGGCTTATATCGTCTATCTCAATAATGGGAAGCCCCATATTAATGGAGTTCCTGTAAAAAATCCTGGCAAAACTCTCTGCTATTACGCACGAAACCCCTGATGCCTTTATAGCGATCTGTGCATGTTCCCGCGAGGAGCCGCACCCGAAGTTTTTGCCTGCCACTATTATGTCACCCTTGGACACCTTTTTAGAAAATCCCGCATCAATATCTTCCATGCAATGCGCGCCGAGCTCCTGCGGATCCTGGGTATTGAGAAACCTGGCAGGTATTATCTCATCTGTATTTATATTATCTCCGAATTTCCAGACCTTACCTTTAAATTTCATTTTACCTCATCGGGATGCGCGATCCTTCCCTTTACTGCGCTTGCTGCAGCAACAGCCGGGTTAGCAAGGTACACTTCACTGTCGATATGCCCCATCCTGCCGCGAAAGTTTCTATTCGTAGTAGCTATGGCCCTCTCGCCTTCGGCTAAAATACCCACATGGCCGCCAAGACACGGGCCGCAAGTAGGTGTTGAAAAAACCGCGCCTGCTTTTAAAAATATCTCTGCAAGACCTTCTTTTATCGATTGTTGATATATTTTCTGTGTGGCAGGGATGACTATTAAACGCACATCCTTGTGAACTTTTTTATTTTTTAAGACCTTGCAAGCGAGCCGTAAATCCGAGATCCTGCCGTTTGTACAAGAACCGATTACAGACTGGTCTATCTTGACATTTTTAAACTTACTCACAGGGCCGGCATTACTGGGTAAATGCGGGGCAGAAACCTGCGGCTCGATCTTACTCACATCATACTCACGGACTTCTGAGTAAATCGCATCCTTGTCACTTTTCAACTCTAATATCTTTTTTCGAGCGGTGAGCGGCCAGCGGCGAGCGACGAGACGGAGGTATTTCACTGCAATTCCGTCCGGCTCAATAATACCTGATTTCGCGCCTGCTTCAATAGCCATGTTACACATACTGAATCTATCGTCCATAGGCAAGTCATGGATAACCGGGCCCGTAAATTCCATTGCTTTATACAACGCTCCGCTGACACCGATATCTCCTATTGTATACAGTATCAGATCCTTACCGCTCACCCATGGAGCCAGTTTTCCGTAATAGACAAATTTCATACTGATAGGGACCTTAAGCCATACACAACCGGTTATAAAACATGCTGCCAAATCCGTTGATCCCACCCCTGTGGAGAATGCGCCAAGCGCACCGTATGTACACGTATGAGAATCCGCTCCTATAATCAGAGCTCCAGGCATTACCAGCCCCTGTTCCGGTAAAAGGGCATGTTCGACACCCATCCTCCCGACTTCAAAATAATTCTCAATGCGATGTTTATCCGCAAACTTCTTTAATAACTTTGCCTGGTCAGCACTTTTTTGATCTTTGGCAGGAGTAAAGTGGTCAGGCACGAGGGCTATCTTTTTTCGAGCGAAGACCCGCTTTACGCCCGTAGATTCGAATTCTTTAATAGCAATGGGTGCAGTGATATCATTCCCAAGTGCCATATCGACTTTTGCGTATATAAAATCGTCCGGCGCTATTGATTTTTTATCCGTATGGGCCAGTAATATCTTTTCGGTTATCGTCATATATCTATCACCAATGCAGTTTCTTCACAATCCGGGAACTTTACACACCTTATACATTCCGACCAGATCTTATGCGGCAGGTTTTTATGTTTCACCTTTTTAAATCCGCACCTTTCAAAAAACGAAGGCACATATGTAAGGGCAAATATACGCCTTACCTTGAGTTTCTTTGCATCTTCAAAAACCGCCTTGACTAGTGAAGTCCCTATCTTCTGTTTCTGCCTCGTCTCTAATACTGCCAGGGACTTGATCTCTGCAAGGTCATCCCACGCGACATGAAGTGCCACGCAGCCTATGATCTTACCATCTTTTTCATACACAAAAAAATCCCTGACATTCTCATAGAGCTCATTTAAAGAACGGGGAAGCATCTGGTCTTTTTTGGCATAAAAATTTATGAGTTCCTGGATATCTTTTATGTCACCTATGTCTGCCTTTCTTATCATAATATCCCCTCTTTACAACACTGTCCCTTTCGGAATAACCACTATACCTGATTCAGTAATCTTAAATCTCTTTCTATCTTTTTTAAGGTCAAATCCTATCTCCATCTTTTTCGGGACCTTTACGTGCTTATCGATAATAGCGCGTTTGACCTTAGCATACCTTCCGATATCCACACCTTCCATCAGGATCGAGCAAGTAACTTCTGAAAAGCTATTTATCCTTACATTTGGAGAAAGTATGCTAGCCAGCACTTTGCCTCCGCTAATCACGCACCCATTAGAAACAAGCGAATCCAAGGCCATACCCACTCTATTCTCATCTTCCTGGGCAAAGACTGTCTTTGCAGGACCGAATTGTTCATGACATGTCCTGAACGGCCAATCCTTATCGTATATATTAAAACTGGGTATGGCCTTTACTAATTCCATGTTGGCCTCATAATAGGCATCAAGGTTCCCCACATCCCGCCAGTATTTTGGTTCATTCTTATGTGGATCCACAAAATTAAAGGCAAACACCTTCAATCTATTCAACATCTTAGGTATAATATCTCTGGCAAAATCATGAGAAGAACCTTTGTCTTTTGCATCTTCCATTAAAAGCTCTTCTAATATAACCCTGTTAAATATGTATATACCCATTGAGACAAATGTCTTCTTGAGTCCTTTCAATCTCGGTGAATTAGGCCTTGGTTTTTCTATAATGTCTTTAACTCTGAATTTATCATCAAACACGCATATACCAAACTCACATGCCTTTTCTTTAGGGACCTCTATAACGCTTACGGTAAGATCAGCCTTTTTCTCTAAATGAAAAGAAAGCATTTCTCTATAGTCCATACTATAAATGTGGTCACCTGACAAGATCAGGACATAATCGGGTTTCTCGTCTTCGATCGCATAAATATTCTGATAAACAGAATCTGCAGTACCCTGATACCAATGCTCATCCACCCTTTGCTGAGCAGGTATAACGTCTATATACTCCCCCATCTCTCCGCTCAACACATTCCACCCCATGGAGATATGTCTTGTGAGCGAATAAGATTTATACTGGGTTAAGACATGTATCTTCCGCAATCCGGAGTTTATACAATTGGACAAAGTGAAATCAATGATCCGATACACCCCGCCAAAAGGGACTGCCGGCTTGGTCCTATCTTTAGTAAGAGGAGAAAGCCTCTCTCCCTTACCCCCAGCCATTAAAAAAGTAAGAATTTTCCTCAACATAACCTCCCAGACGAATCTTTATTATACAATAATGCTGTTGTAATTGCAAATCAAGGTGGATTTCAATAGCTGTCTTGTATACTCATGCTTTGAGGCTTTAAATATCTCTTCACATGAACCTGTCTCTACAAATCTCCCTGACTGCATAACTATTACTCTATCACAAATCGATGCTATTACTCCTAAGTCGTGGCTAATGAATAAATAAGTAAGATTGTTTTTCTTCTTCAGGTCTAACAAAAGATTGAGTATCTGGGCCTGTATGGATATGTCAAGACTGGATATGGGCTCATCGCATATTATGAATTCGGGACCGGTCGCTAATGAACGCGCGATACCGATGCGCTGCCTTTCTCCTCCGGAGAGTTCCCGAGGGAGTCTTTGTATGTAAGATCCGCCGAGCCCCACCATTTCCAAGAGTTCTATGACCTTATTTTTCCTTTCTATCTTTGAGATATCACTATGTATAAGAAGGACTTCCTCGATAATACTCCCTATTCTCATGCGAGGGTCCAATGACATATAGGGATCCTGGAATATCACCTGTAAAGATTTACGTATTTCTCTCATCTTCCCTTGAGGCATCTTCAGCAAATCTTCTTCCTTATAAAAAACACTGCCTTCCTGAACATCGGTAAGCCGTAAAATAGATCTGGCAAGTGTACTCTTCCCGCATCCGGATTCACCGACTAGACCCAGCACCTCACCCTTAAAAATAGAAAAATCAACGCCGTCGACTGCAGTAACTTTTGTCTTCGGGAAGGTCTTTTTCAGGTTATGTACTTTTAATAGCTCCATTTGACATCAATTCCTTAGCCCTTATACAGCGTGAAAAATGTCCGGATGAAAGTTCTTGTAAGTCTGGTTCTCTATCTACGCATCTATCGACTTTGAACCTACACCGAGGATGAAACTTGCATCCTTTAGGCAGATCTGAAAATAAAGGGGTCCTTCCTTCAATAGCATTGAATCTTTTTTTTCTATGCTCAAAAGAGGGGATAGAATCCACCAGTCCTCTTGTATAAGGGTGCGCCCTATGGGAAAATATCTTTTCCTTTGGGCCGACTTCAACTATCCTGCCGGCATACATCACATTAACTCTATCTGCGAATTTAAAGATTATTCTCAAATCGTGAGATATAAATAAAATCGCTAAATCCATTCTATTTTTCAATCCCATTATAAGCTCCAGTATCTGACTCTGAACAGTAACGTCAAGGGCTGTGGTAGGCTCATCAAGGATCAATAAATCCGGCCTGGATATAATCGCCATGGCGATCATAACACGCTGCTGCATGCCCCCTGATAACTCATGGGGGTACAATTTCTCCTTGCCGACTATATTGCCAAGGCCAACGTTATTCAATGCTTCAGGGATAGATTGGCGGGCATCGACTTCTTTGGGTAATGCCTCTTTTAACTGCTCGTAAATCGTAAAAACAGGGTTCAATGAACTGAATGGCTCCTGAAATACATATGAGATCCTTTTCCCCCTGATCTTCCTCAATCCTTCACTATCCAGGCTCAAAATATCCCTGTCTTCCAATAAAATCCTGCCGGAAGCAATCCCCCCTTTTTGTTCAGGTATAAGTCTTGTTATAGATAAACCTACTGTTGTCTTACCACAACCTGACTCACCCACAAGACCGATGCATTCACCCTTCTTGATATCCAGGTCAAGGCCGCGCACAACCTCTACGGGGTGTCCGTCTACATTATAATTAACCTTTAAGTCTCTGATTTCTAGAAGCATAGTATTGTTAAATTCGGGACACATTCCAATTTTCTATGAAAGAGAAGAAAATTGGGATGTGTCCCGAATTTGTCACGTTTTCAAAAATTTCTCCCTAAGCCCCTCTCCGAGTAAATTATATCCCATCACTGTTACAAAAATCGCCATACCCGGAAATAACAGCATCCACCATGCTGCTCCCATAACAGATTTGCCTTCGCTTAAGATATTGCCCCAGCTGGGTGTCGGCGGCTGTACCCCTATTCCCAGAAAACTCAAACTCGATTCTACCAATATAGCAGCTGCAATCCCTAAAGTGATACTCACCAAGACCGGGGCTATTGCATTGGGAATCAAATGCCTTGAGATGATCCTGGCATCACTCGCGCCTATAGCCCTCTCTGCATATATAAAATCCCTTTCTTTTAAACTTAATATCTCTGCCCTAATAAGTCTAGCCACACCCATCCAGCTCGTAACACCTATTATTACCATAATATTAATAATACTAGGTTCCAGTAGTGCAATCACAGCAAGTATCAGGAAAAAAGTCGGGAAACACAACATTATATCCACGAATCGCATAATAACAACATCCACCCACCTCCCGTAATAACCTGCTATAGATCCTAATAGTATCCCTATAATAGCAGAGATACCCACTGCAATTAAACCTACCAACAAAGATATACGGGTCCCGTAGACCATACGGCTAAATAAATC
>JAHJHC010000116.1 GCA_018824145.1 Candidatus Omnitrophota bacterium
GGTAACTGATCTTTTTATCCGAATAGAATAAAGCAGCCTTATCAGGAAATCTTTTTGAGGTTTCTTTCAATAAGAGAACTAGATTTTCAGGAAAGTCATTTCTCATGATTCAATATGTCCCTAATATAATAATTTTACTACTCCCTCAAGAAATAGTCAATAAAGACTTGCCTTTAAAAGGAAATCCCTTTAGGGATGAAATAAATGATCTGTCTCGTCTTTTTGCCAGAGGGCCAGGGCTGTCTGGCACTGGAATGATTTTGCCGTCCGCTACGGTTTACGGCTCGCTTCTGTGATACGCTAGCGCTTGGATACATGATCGAAGCTCGCCGTAAATCCTTGCGGACTTTTGCCAAAATCTTCCTGATGTGCCAGACAGCCCTGGCCCTCTGGCAAAAAGACGAGCGAGCACAAAAACAGAGTCCGCCTGAGGCAGACGTCCCCGAAACTGCTAGTTTGACTGAGGTAAGAGTATAACGGAACATAGAAAACATTAAAGACTTACCTTGAAATTTTCCTTTACTAATCCCGTCATTCATCTTAAAATAATCATAACATATGCAACTAGACGAAATTAAGCAACTCTTTCAGGTATATCATCGTAAACTCTCTCGTGAAGTCCTCACATTTCTCGCTCTGACCCTATTGAGCATCCTTTGGATATTCGGTTTTGTCCCTCTTACGCCTAGTGTTGATAATAACTTCTTCTTTTCCAGTAACGACCCACAGCTACAAAGCGAACACAAGATCGACCGTCTATTCGTGCGGCAGGATTCCCAGCTCATCATCTCCGCTACAGGCAATATCAATGATGAGAAATATCAGGAAAAGATTTCAGGGCTTAGTAAGACTTTTCTGGAGGTTGACGGAGTAGTGAGTGTCAATAGCTTGACACATGAAGGGCCGGGTAGTATAAGAGCAGCATTTAATAGTCCTCTATGGAAACGCCTCATCATCTCCACTGATAGAAAATCTACTAACATCATTTTACTTTTAGACGAAGAAAGATTCGATATAATAATCCCTGAGATCGAAAAAATCATGTGCGCCTTTGAGGATGAAGATTTCCATCTGCAGGCTGCGGGATTACCCTATGTGGTAGAACTAATCAAACGTTATCTATTGAGGGACCTTAGGATTTTCAGCTTCCTTGCCTTTTTAATATTTGGATTCTTGATCTTCCAGATATTTCGCTCAAAGATCCTGCTTGCAGGAACAATGCTATCGTGTCTAAATGCGTGTATGTGGACGTTTATGATAACGAATTTATTTAATATTCCCATAGGGCTTTTGACGGCAAATCTTGGCACGATTATTTTTGTCATGACGCTTTCACATATTGTCTTTTTGACATTTAACTGGCGCACCTTTCGCTCTGATCCAAAAAACAAGGCCCCTACACGTGACGCCATACAACGCACCTTCCCCCCTTCTTTCTGGAGCATGCTAACAACGTTTCTGGGGTTTTTAAGTTTGGCTGCTGTTTCGGCTAAACCTTTAAGAGACTTGGGGCTTTCAGGGGCTATTGGTTCTCTAGTGGCAATCGCTGTAGCCTACGGCGTATTCCCTGCATTCCTAAGGATGATAAGCGGGCATTCTCAAAAAAGAGGCAAGCTTGAAGGCTATGAGGCAAAGGCGTACCGCTTTATTGACCTGGAAAGACAGTTTATAATGCTACTTATCTTTGCTACCTGCCTTTTAACCTTGCCGGGTTTGGCAATGATTGATACTGATCCGAGTCTATTGTCTTATTTCTCTAAATCCAGTGAGATTTATAAAGGATTGAGCTATATTGACCGAAACGGCGGTAGTAGCCCTCTGATCCTGGTTGTGCGTTCAAAAAGCGGCGAGAAAATTCATTCAGACAAATCTTATAACCAACTCTGGAATCTGCAGGAGTCACTCGAGCAACACCGTGGCGTCGGGTCAGCCATATCCTTACCAGTACTTATTGCCCAGGCCAAAGATGTGCCTGTCATAGGGTGGTTCCTTCCGCGGGAAATGCTTTTGAGGGCAATGGAGTTACCCATGAATGACGAGATTGCCAAAAGTTTTATCACAGAGGATCGTGAATACGGACTTTTTCTTATTCGTATGATCGAATCGTATCGTATCTTGCCGCGTCTAGATATTATTGAAGAGATTAAATCGATTGCTGAAAATGAAGGGTTCCATCCTGAAATCGTCGGAGGTATCTATAACTTGCAGGGGCACTTGGCCAAACTCGTATCATCAAGTCTAGTATGGGGCCTTTTCAAACTTATCCTTCTATTTGGCGTAATAACCTGGCTTATTTCCCGTTCTTTACGCGTGACCTTATCTGTAATGGCTGGTATATTCATCATCCCGTTAACAATCCTTGGGTGTTTCGGGATATATCGGATCCCTTTAGACATTATTTCCGCGCCTGCCTCGAATGTTGCCATTGCTATGGGCATTGATTCAATGATACATATGATAAAGTCTTTCCGTCGCACAGGAGACTGGCAAAAGGTTCGAGACGAGCTCTGGCA
>JAHJHC010000117.1 GCA_018824145.1 Candidatus Omnitrophota bacterium
AAAGGAAATGGAAGCCCAATACTCAAAAAAGCAAAAGATAGAATGGGGCAGTCAGATCCGCTCGTATGTCATGCACCCTTACTCAATGGTGAAGGATCACAGGACTAGCCACGAGACATCAAATGTGAATGCTGTAATGAATGGGGCATTGGACGGGTTTATAGAGGCGTTTTTGAAATGGAAAGTTAAAAAATAACGAACGACGGTTTATGTTTACCTGGATATTAAAAAAAATTATCGGTTCGCAAAATCAAAGGGAGCTTAAAAAACTTCAGGGACTGGTGGAGAAGGTGAATTCTCTGGAGCCTGAGGTTAAGAAGCTTACCGACGGTGAGTTTCGCGAAAAGACAGATGAGTTTCGAAAACGGGTTTCTTCCGGCGAGACGCTTGAGGGTATATTGCCGGAGGCGTTCAGCGTGGTGCGTGAGGCTAGCTGTCGCACCACAGGCATGAGGCATTTTGATGTTCAGATTATAGGAGGCATTGTCCTTCATCAGGGAAAGATTGCTGAGATGGCAACAGGGGAGGGAAAGACTTTAGTAGCAACATTGTCTGCCTATCTGAATGCCTTGAGCGGAAAAGGCGTTCATATTATAACAGTAAATGATTATCTCGCCCGGAGAGATAGAGATTGGATGGGGCCTTTGTATGAGTTTTTAGGACTTACCGTAGGCGTTGTCCAGCATGATATGCCGCCTGAACTTAGACAAATGGCTTACAATAGCGATATTACTTACGGTACCAACAATGAATTCGGTTTTGATTATTTGAGGGATAATATGGTTGTTAGAAAAGAGGATATGGTCCAGCGAGAGTTGAATTATGCGATAGTAGACGAGGTGGACAGTATCCTTATCGACGAGGCGCGTACCCCCCTTATTATTTCAGGGCCGTCAGAGGAATCTACGGACAAATATTATATATGCAATAAGGTCGTGCCGCGACTCACAGGGAGGATAATTTTAGAGAAAGATGAGATTGACGCGAAGTTTAAAGGAGTGGATCTGGCAAAGGGCTATGACTATATCGTCGATGAAAAGGCGCATACCGCGCATTTGACAGAAGAAGGGGAGATGAAAGTAGCCGAGATGCTCGGCATAGATAATATGCATGATGTGAGTACTATGGAATATAGACACCATGTCATTCAGGCGCTTAAGGCCCATAATCTTTTCGAGAAAGACGTGGATTATGTTGTGAAGGATGGAGGGGTTATGATCGTTGACGAATTTACCGGACGCCTTATGCCGGGAAGGAGATGGTCTGATGGGTTGCATCAGGCCATAGAGGCCAAGGAGGGCCTTAAGATAGAGCGGGAAAATCAGACCCTTGCCACTATTACATTTCAAAATTATTTCAGGATGTATAAAAAACTTTCAGGGATGACTGGTACTGCAATGACAGAGGCCCAGGAGTTCAGTCATATTTATAAATTAGACACTGTGGCAGTGCCGACCAATAGGCCTTTGATAAGGACGAATTATTCTGACGTCATATATAAGACAGAAAATGAAAAATTCAATGCCGTGTGTGATGAAATCGAGAAGTTCTACAAAGAGGGCCGGCCGGTACTGGTGGGCACTATTTCTATAGAAAAATCAGAGCGTTTGAGTTCTCTCCTAAAAAGACGCAACATCCCTCATAATGTATTAAATGCAAAATATCACGAGATGGAGGCAACGATTGTTGCGCAGGCAGGACGATTTAATGCTGCGACTATTGCTACGAATATGGCTGGCCGCGGAACAGATATATTGCTCGGAGGGAACCCTGAATTTATGGTGAATGATTGGCTAAAGGCAAAAGGCCTCGGGCCTAAGAACGTGACTAAAGAAGAGACAGATGGATTGTTCACTGAGGCCAAGGGAAAAGCGAAAGAAGAGCATGAAAAAGTAGTTTCACTCGGCGGGCTTCATATTATGGGTACAGAACGTCACGAATCAAGGCGGGTAGATAATCAGTTGCGCGGACGCGCAGGGAGACAGGGGGATCCGGGTTCTTCCAGATTTTATATATCTCTTGAGGATGACCTGATGCGGCTTTTTGGTTCTGACAGGATATCAGTTATATACGATAAACTTGGGATAGAAGAAGGACAGGATATCCAGCATCCGCTGGTAACAAGGGCTATTGAAATAGCCCAGAAAAGGGTAGAGCAACATAATTTTGATATTCGTAAGCATGTCTTAGAATACGATAATGTAATGAATAAACAGAGAGAGGTTATATACGAGGAAAGGCGAAAGGTTTTATTCGGTAGTGATGTGAAACAACATCTCTATGAGATTATAGAAGAGATTGTAGATGTTTCAATAGAGTTGTATCTTAATCCTGAGGTCCATAAGTCTGATTGGAAATATAATGAGTTCGCTCAATGGTTCTGGTCAAAGTTTAATGTCCGGCTTAATGATTTAGAAAATATGGTCGAGGGAAAAGATAGGGACCGGATCTTTAACGATCTTGTTGACATAGTAAAGGCAGCATATGAAGAAAAAGAAAAAAGAGTGACAAGTGAGTTTTTGAGGCACATTGAGAAGATGCTCATGCTTCAGGTCATTGATACGAAATGGAAAGACCATTTGCATGCAATGGATAATCTAAGAGAGGGGATTGGTCTTAGGGCTTACGGTCAGCGGGATCCTCTGGTAGAATATCAGCATGAAGGTTATGATATGTTTACGTCCATGATAGATTCTATTAAAGATGAGACTATAGAGTTTTTATTCAAGGTAGAAGCTGTGCGTGAAAGAGGGATTCCGAGAGAGAGAGGTGTTTTTCAGTCTCTTCCGCAGGAATTTGTACACACTGAAGCAACTCCCATGTCAAAGATCCCTACTGCTCCGACTGAAAGAGATGTCCCTGGAGAAGGTTTATCTAGTCCAGAGGCACCAAAACAGTTTGAACGC
>JAHJHC010000118.1 GCA_018824145.1 Candidatus Omnitrophota bacterium
AACTTATAAGAGGAAATACAGGTAAACTATATGGAAATCTAATGAGTGTATTAGTAATGATGAAAGGTTTGCCTTTGGCTTACAATAGGGATATGCAGCTTGATAAAGAGCCGCTTTTTAGTTCTTTTGAGATTATTCAAAAAGAACTTAAGGTTCTTGCAGAGCTTTTGCCAACAATAAAATTCAAGAAAGAGAATATCAAAAAACAGCTTGAAGACGAATGTCTATATGCGACTGATATGGCTGATTACCTGGTGCAAAAAGGAGTAGCTTTCAAAGATGCGCATACAATAGTGGGTAAACTCATAAGCTATAAGCTTAAAAGCAACAAGAAAATCGTAGAGATGGCAGATGAAAGGCTTAAAGCGTTTCATCCTGCTTTGAACAGGAAGATATTGAAAAAGATAATAGATCCGGAGACATCTATTAAGTCTAAGAAATCCATAAAGAGAAAGAGGAAGATTTGAAAAATGCATGACTTTAAGTATATCAATAATGAACTTTATTGCGAATCAGTAGCTATTAAACGGCTTACTAAGAAGTACGGTACGCCTCTTTATGTTTACAGCCGTAAGACGCTGGTGGATCATTACAGAAAGTTAAAGGATGCCTTTAAATCAGTAAATCCTCTTATATGCTTTTCCATGAAGGCAAATTCGAATCTGGCCATTTGCAGGACCCTGGTGAAAGAAGGGGCAGGCCTTGATATTGTTTCAGGCGGAGAGCTTTTTGAGGCATTCAAGGCAGGGGCGTCTAATAAGAAGATCGTATACGCTAGTGTGGGAAAGACAAAAACAGAAATAGAGACAGCCCTTAAACACCGTATTTTTCTTTTTAATGTTGAATCTCTGCCGGAGCTAGCTATGATAGATAGGCTTTCTGCGGGTTTAGGCAGGAGACAGGCAGTAGCTATTCGTGTAAATCCGGATGTAAAGCCTAAAACACATAAATATATCACGACAGGTAAAGAAGAGAATAAGTTTGGCCTTGATTTTGATACTGCCAGGGATATATTTTTGAACCGCTCCGGGTTTAAAAATCTTGATATACAAGGCCTGCATATACACATTGGTTCGCAGATAGTTGATTCGCCTCCATTCGTTAAAGCCATACAGAAACTTGTGGATTTTGTGGAAGAAATGGAAGAGGCCAAAATAAATATAAAATGGCTGAATATCGGAGGGGGGCTTGGGATAATATATTCGGGTGAGAAGCCGCAGACTGCCCGCGAGTATGCAAAGACTGTCCTGCCCTTATTGAAAAAGGTAAAGGCCAGATTGATACTCGAGCCGGGCAGGTTTATTGCCGGAAACAGCGGGATACTTGTGACTCAAGTGTTATATATAAAGACCACACCCATGAAGACTTTTGCAATAGTGGATGCAGGTATGAATGACCTTATAAGGCCGAGCCTTTATGATGCATATCATGAGGTATTGCCTGTAAGTTCGCCTTCTTATACTATTCCGAGAGAAATCCGTAAATATGACATAGTCGGCCCTATATGCGAGAGCGGGGATTTCCTGGCAAAGGATAGGAAATTCATTAATTTAAAAGAAGAGTCTTTGTTAGCTGTTATGGGTTCCGGTGCGTACGGATTCAGTATGTCCAGTAATTATAATTCCAGGCCGAGGGCAGCAGAGGTCCTGGTTGACGGTAATAGGCATACCCTCATACGCAGGCGCGAGACATATAAGGATTTGATCCGTACCCAGATATGAATAGATTAACATTTGTGAAAATGGTTGCTACGGGTAATGACTTTGTCCTGATAGATAGTAGAAACAGCAAAAACCATAGGTCGTATCCGAATATTGCGAGACTGATGTGTGAAAGGAAGATAGGTATAGGTGCCGATGGCCTTTTGGTTCTGGAGAAGTCGAGCAAGGCAGATCTCAAGATGAGGATATTTAATGCAGACGGCAGTGAAGCTGAGATGTGCGGGAATGGATTGAGGTGTGTAGTTTTATATGCCTCTAATAGTAAGAGGGGTATGGATGTAGAGACTATGGCAGGTATTTACCATGTTCATGTTACCGGTGAGGACAGGGTTAAGATAAAGATGGAGGAGCCGAAGAATATAAAAACAAATATCCCTATAAAGGTGAACGGCCGGGCAATAAAAGTAGATTATGTGGATACTGGTGTGCCGCATACAGTGATTTTTGTCCAGGGTTTGGATAAGATAGACATTGGCTCCATAGGCCGCAATGTAAGATACCATAAGAGATTCAAGCCCAGAGGGACAAATGTTGACTTCGTTGAGGTTATAGATGACGGGAATATAAAAATGAGGACGTACGAAAGAGGTATGGAAGCTGAGACTCTGGCGTGCGGCACAGGGGCAGTAGCCTCAGCTCTAATAACGAGTTGTATATTGGGTCTTTCTACCAGTAAATTAAACGTACATACTAAAGGCGGTATCTTGAAGGTTCACTTTGATAATAAGGAAGGCAGATTTAAAAATGTGTATCTGGAAGGGGATGTAAGAAAGGTTTTTAAAGGAGAGGTGGATTATGTTTGAAGGTGCGATGGTGGCGATTGTAACACCATTTAAAAATGGAAAATTAGATGAGAAGAAGTTAAAAGAGCTTGTGGAGTTCCAGATTAAAAATGGCACCAGTGCTATTGTGCCGTGCGGGACTACAGGAGAGTCTTCTACTCTTTCTTATGAAGAGCACGAGCGTGTTATAGAGGTTGTGATAGAATCCGTAAATAAAAGAGTTCCCGTCATTGCCGGCACGGGTTCTAATAGTACCAGTGAAGCTATTATGTTGACCAGGCATGCTAAAGAAGCCGGGGCAGATGCGTCTTTACAGATTGCGCCTTATTACAATAGGCCTACACAGGAAGGGCTTTATCAGCATTTCAAAAGAATCGCTGAAGTGGGGTTACCTTTTATAGTTTATAATATTCAGTCGCGTACAGGTGTGAATATATTGCCGGAGACAATGGCGAGGTTGAGTAAAGTAAAGAATATCGTGGGTGTCAAAGAAGCGAGCGGTTCTCTTGACCAGATGTCCAGGATTCATGCTTTATGCGGAGAGGGTTTTGATTTGATATCCGGGGACGATAGTTTGACATTGCCTCTTTTGGCAATCGGAGGAACAGGCGTTATATCAGTGTTGAGTAATATTGTGCCGAAAGAAGTAGCTGAGCTGGTGTCTAAATTTAAGAATGGTGATATTGAAGGCGCAAGGAAGGTCCATTATAAACTTTTACCTCTTGTAAAAGCAATGTTTATAGAGACCAATCCGATCCCTATTAAGACAGCTATGTCTATTGTAGGTTTGATAGATGAGCCGGGTTTACGGCTTCCTATGTGTGCGATTTCCGAAGAGAATCTCGCAGTGCTTAAAAAGGCATTGAAGGAGTATGGGCTATGACAAGGATTATAATCAGCGGCGTATGCGGACGCATGGGTAGACGCATAGCTGATTTGGCTTACAATGATAAAGACTTTGAGATAGCAGGTGCATTGGAGGCAAGAGATAATCCTAATATAGGGAAAGATATCGGCGAGGTCATTGAGATCGGCAAGCTGCAAAAGAGGATAGAATCTGATTTTGACAAGATAAATGAGAAGTCTTGTGTGTTGATAGAATTTACGTCTCCTGAATCGACAATGGAGCATTTGGAAATTGCCCGGGGGAAAAAAATGGGGGTTGTAATAGGCACGACAGCCTTGTCATCGGAGCAGATTGAAAATATAAAAGATGCCTCTAAGGTAATCCCGATAGTTTTTTCTCCTAATATGAGTATTGGCGCAAACGTATTATTTAAGATTACAGAGGAAGTGTCTAGAATGCTTGATGAAGATTACGAGATTAAAATAGTAGAGGCCCATCATACGAAAAAAAAGGATGCGCCGAGTGGCACTGCTAAGAGATTAGGTGAGGCTGTTTCTAAGGTGAGAGGGGTTACTCCGCCGATAGAGTCTATCAGAGAAGGGGATATAGTAGGGGATCATACTGTAATATTTAACGGAAAATATGAGACTATAGAGCTTAAGCATAGTGCGCATTCAAGAGATGTGTTTGCAAAAGGCGCATTGGATGCAGCAAGGTTTGTAGCAGGGAAGAAAACGGGTTTATATACTATGTACGATGTTATAGGATAATTAAATTCGGGACACATCCCAATTTTCCCGATTTTCTAAGAAAATAGAAAATTGGGATGTGTCCCGAATTTAACGAGGTTAATCCATGGAATTTAAATTAAGCGACAGATTAAATAAACTCCCTCCTTATCTATTTGTAGATATAGATAGAGCGAAGCGTAAGGCCATATCCGAAGGGAAGGACATAATAGACCTTGGGATCGGAGATCCTGATTCTTCTTCTCCCAGAGAAGTGATTGAAGAGCTTTGTAAAGCAGTACAGGATTCCAAGAACCATCATTATCCGTTGGACGAAGGGATCCTTGATTTCAGGAAGAGGATAGGGGAGTGGTACAAAAGTAGATTCGGTGTTTCTCTTGATCCTGAAAAAGAGATCCTTGTTCTTATAGGGTCAAAAGAAGGTATTAGCCATGTTCCCCTTGCTTTTATTGATCCGGGAGATGTATCTTTGGTCCCGGATCCTTGTTATCCTCCTTATAAATGCGGGACTATTCTTGCCGGAGGGATTGTATATCCGATGCCGCTTCTGGAGGAGAATAATTTTCTTCCGGACTTGAATAATATAAAGAAAGAGACCTTGAAAAAGTCAAAGTTCCTTTATATGAATTATCCTAACAATCCTACCAGCGCAGTATGTGAAAGAGGATTTTTTGAAGATATAGTGCTTTTTGCCAAAAAACATAAGCTTATTGTCTTACATGATGCGGCTTATTCTGAGATTGCTTTTGACGGATATAGACCTGCCAGTTTTTTAGAGGTGGACGGTTCAAGAGACATAGGGGTTGAATTCCATTCTCTATCCAAGACCTGCAATATGACCGGGTGGCGGATTGGTTTTGTGTGCGGCAATGAAAAAATCATATCAGCAATAGCCAAAGTGAAGTCAAACATAGATTCAGGCGTATTTAATGCAATCCAGAGAGCAGGGATAGTGGCACTGGATATTGCAGAGGAGCATCTGCGACGGATGAACAGTGTGTATCAGGAGAGAAGAGATGTCTTGGTTGAAGGGTTGAATGCCATGGGATGGACTACCCAAAGGCCAAAGGCGACATTTTATATCTGGACAAAGGTGCCGAAGGCATACAAGTCGTCTATCGAATTCTCGAAATTAGTCCTT
>JAHJHC010000119.1 GCA_018824145.1 Candidatus Omnitrophota bacterium
TAGAAAATTGACGGATCCGGGTCTTAATGCCTGGTTGACTAAAAAATCAGCTTCTTCCGGCAAGAAGATATCGGTTGAGGCGCTTCGTGCAATAAAAGAGAATCTCCCGAATAATTTAAGAATACTTTCCTCCGGTATGGATAACATACTTTTATATACTGGCAGAAGAAACTTGATTACAAAAGGGGATGTTGAAAAAGTAATGGGCGTAAGTCCTTCTCATACAGCATTTGACCTTATAAATAGTATAGAAGAGAGAAATGCCAGAAGGGCCTTGCATATATTTTCTTTCCTTAAGAAAGATAAAAAGAGAGAGACAGAGCTGTTAGGCCTTCTTGCCTGGAATGCCAGGATGATTTTAAGGGTAAAGGAGCTTTTAAGGATCAAGGCCAAGCATGAGATGCGTAGGGAGTTTGGTTTAAGCCCAGCTAGATTAGATCAATTTGTACGCCAGGCATCTGGATTTAAAAGGAGCCGGATCCAGGCATTATTAGATGAGATACTAAAAGCAGATATTGATATTAAGACAGGTTCATCCCCTACGATTGTGATGGAGAGATTGATCGTAAAGATGTGTTCGTAACTTGTGCTTTACGCAGTCTTTGTAACTGATTTTAATCTTTTCATCAGGCGGGATTTCTTGCGCGAAGCAGTGTTTTTGTGGATTACACGTTTAGAGCTGGCTTTGTCAATCTCTGAGATAAGGCTGTTTAATTGTTTCTTTGCCTCATCTGGTTTTTTGGATGCAACTAGGTTTAAAAATTTCTTTGTTTCTGTCTTTAAGCGGGATTTCACAGACAGGTTTCGTGCAGTTTTCTTTTTTGTCACCTTTATGCTTTTATAAGCTGCATGTAGTATAGACATTGTATTACTCCTTTTATAGTGTAACATAAAATAACATATATAATTAAATATGTCAAGCGTCAAAAAGCATATTATTAAATCTGCGGGTATTATCGGGTTTGCTACGGTTATAAGTAGGATACTTGGGTTCTTGCGCGATATTTTGATCGCCAAGTTTTTCGGTACTGGCAGTTATGCCCAGGCCTTTGTGGTGGCATTCCGCATACCGAATATGCTCAGGGATTTGATAGGGGAGGGTGCTACAAATGCAGCCTTTGTCCCGGTCTTAAGTGAATATTCAGTGACAAAGAAGAAGGAAGAATTCTGGCATCTGGCAAACGTGCTTTTAAATGCAGGGCTTATCGTACTGACAGGCCTGGTCTTACTGGGCATATTACTTGCGCCGGTAATTGTGCGTTTAATAGCACCTGGTTTTATAAATGATGTAGAAAAATTAAATCTTACAATATATCTAACACGTTTTATGTTTCCTTATGTCCTGCTTGTAGGGCTTTTGGCCTATAGCATGGGCATTTTGAATTCCCTGAAACATTTTTCAGCACCAGCCTTTGCGCCGGCTATCCTGAATCTTACAATTATAATATGTGCTTTATTTAGACAGGGTAGTGTCTCGGCCCTTGCCACAGGTGTTTTAATAGGCGGTGTTATTCAGCTGGCTATACAAATACCTGTTTTATCAGCTAAAGGATTTAGTTTTAGTTTTGTAAGCGACCTATATCATCCGGCAGTGAAAAAAATAGGTAGATTATTGATACCGAGGATCTTTGGCTCGTGTGTGTATCAGATAAATATTTTTATAAATACCATGTTGGCATCTCTGGCGCATATAGTAGGCGAAGGCGGGGTCGCGGCACTTTATTATGCCAATAGGATTTTTCAATTTCCTCTGGCTATATTTGGGATTGCCGTCGCTCAAGCTGCCTTACCGACGATGTCTCGCGAAGCGCTTGAATCCGGACTTGATAGATTCAAAGAGACACTTTCATTTTCATTGAGGTCAGTAAATTTTGTCATGCTTCCTGCCTCTATGGGTTTGATGATCCTGGCAAGGCCTATAACCAGTGCCTTATTCGAAAGAGGCCAGTTCGATCGTTACTCGACATTTATTACTCAAGATGCGCTCGTGTTTTATTCTATAGGACTTTTTAGTTATGCTGGCATTAAAATCCTGGTATCGTGTTTTTATTCTTTAAAGGATACCCTTACGCCCGTAAAGATCGCGAGTGTCTCTCTTGTTTTGAATATAGTGTTGAATATTATATTTATGTTCCCGTTAAAGATAAGCGGTCTTGCTCTGGCTACTTCATTGTCAGGCAGTTTTAATTTTTTCCTGCTCTTTTATATTTTAAGAAAGAAGATCGGTGCCTTGGATGGTTACAGAATATGCGGGTCGTTCATTAAAGTGTTAATGGCCAGTCTTGCGATGGCAGTCATTATATATTTCAGCGCATTTAAAATGAACTTCAATCTTTTTATTGTTATACCGATAGGTATGATGAGTTATATCTTTGCGGCATTTATTTTTGATGTGAAAGAGGCAAAGGAGTTCTTGAGGCAAATATGGGTATTAAAGAGAAGTTGAAAAAAGTGCCGCATACGCCCGGTGTGTATATGTTGAGGGACTCTTCCGGAAACACGCTTTATATAGGGAAGGCAAAGGACCTATCGAAAAGGGTATCCAGTTATTTTAAGGAGCATAGGCCTAAGACAGCCCGTCAGATATCTTTGCTGGAACATGTAAAGGACCTGGATTACATAATTACTACATCCGAAGAAGAGGCCCTTATATATGAGGCGAATCTTATAAAAGAAAAAAGGCCGAAATATAACGTTGAACTGAAGGATGACAAGGGTTTTCCGTATTTAAAATTGACATTGAACGAGAGATTTCCCAGGCTTATTATTTCCAGAAAAAAAGTCGATGACGGCTCCGGATATTTCGGTCCGTATACGCGTGTTAAACTTTTACGTAAGGCTATAGCCGTAATGAAGACTATCTTCCCTTTGAGGACATGTAGAAAGATCCCGGACAAGGTCTGTTTATCTTACCATATAGGACAGTGTTTTGGCCCGTGCATCAATAAGATCAATGAAAAGGAGTATCAGGAGATAGTCGGCCAATTGACAATGTTTTTACAAGGAAAGAAAAAAGACCTTCTTAAGGAATTGACGCAGAAGATGATCGACTCTTCAAAAGAAAAAAGATTCGAAGAGGCGATTATTTTAAGAAATAGGATATCTGCCCTTTCGGAAATCCCAGGTAAAAAAATGAGGGACTATAGCGGATGGGGTGATGTCGCTGTGAAGTTAAAAAGGCTCCTCTCGCTACCCAGATTACCTTTGAGGATAGAGGCATTCGATGTCTCTAATATATCCGGAAAAGAGGCAACCGGTTCCATGGTATATTTTTATAATGGTAAGCCGGACAAATCGAACTACAGAAAATTCCGGATAAAAGACGTGCAGGATATAGATGATTATGCTATGATTCGGGAGATTGTAAGGCGTAGATATAAGAGATTAAAAGAAGAAGATAGCGGATTACCCGATCTTATTATAATAGACGGCGGTAAGGGGCATTTAAAGGTGGCATATGATGAGCTTGTAAGGTTAAACTTGCAGCGTATTCCAGTGATATCTATTGCTAAACAAAAGGAGCAAATATATACGCGGGGAACTAAAAAACCAGTAGATATAAATAGAGACTCGCAGATATTGCATTTTATACAACAGATAAGAGATGAGGCGCACAGGTTTGCGTTGAAATATCATCATAAGTTAAGAGATAAGAAAACTGGGTTATGAAAGCATGAATGTAATATTTTCGATGTTCTGTTACGCTTTTGCACTACCCAGGCCAGTGGATTTCAGGGCTTCTTTCTTACGAGCGGGCAAGGTGTCTTTTTGGCTAGCAGGCTGGGGTCTTTGGCACTGAAACCTTTTGCCGTCCGCTACGGTTTACGGCTCGCTTCTGTGATACCCTATCGTTTGAATACATGATCGAAGCTCCCCGTAAATCCTTGCGGACTTTTGCCAAAATGTTTCTAATGTGCCAAAGACCCCAGCCTGCTAGCCAAAAAGACGAGCGAGGAAGAAAACAGAGCAAATTTTCCACGCTGGGGAAAATTTGCGTCCCTGAAATCCACTGGCCTGGGTAGTGCTAATATGTGAAACTGTAATGCAACGATTCAAATAGTATATTGTGAAAACATGAAACCATTGACTTCGTTTCAGAAAAAGGTATATACTGAAGTTAAGCGTATACCCAGAGGAGAAATCAGGACATATGCCTGGGTTGCACGCCGGATTGGAAAGCCGCGTGCTGTAAGGGCAGTCGGTACAGCACTTAAAAAGAATCCGTTTACGATTATTGTGCCGTGTCATAGAGTGGTACGTTCTGACGGAGATATAGGCGAATACGCATTAGGCGCTGATCTAAAGAAGAGGTTACTGGAGATAGAGGGATGTTATCCGAAATAAAACAAAGATTAAAAGAGCTTGATCATAAACTTGAAGGCCTAAGGGCCTATCTGGATATTGATAAAAATGAGGTCTTGCTTAAAGAACTCGAGGCAAAGCTCGCTAGTCCGGGGTTCTGGGATAATCAGGAAAAGGCGCGTCCGGTTATCCAGCAGTTGAAAAATGTAAGGGCTGTCATTGACCCTTATTTTGAATGCAGGAAGGAGTTTGATGAGTTGAGTGAGTTAGTAGTGCTTGTAGAGGCAGAAGACGAGAGTTCGATAAAAGAGATTGAGCAGGCTCTGCGTAAATTGGAAAAGGATATTGATGCCTTAGAATTCAAGAGCCTTATGAACGATAGTCTTGACAAGAACAGTGCAATCTTGAGTATGCATGCAGGCGCTGGTGGGACAGAATCTTGCGACTGGGCAAGTATGCTTTTGAGGATGTATTCAATGTGGGCAGAGGCAAAGGGATATAAGACTGAGATAATCGATATGTTGTCAGGGGAAGAGGCAGGCGTTAAAAGTGCGGTCATGATCGTGAAAGGATTGTATGCATTCGGTTACCTTAAATCAGAGCGAGGCGTGCATCGACTTGTCAGGATATCACCTTTTGACGCTAATAAACGACGGCATACATCTTTCGCCTCTGTAGATGTAATAGCAGAGATCGAAGATGAGATAGAGATTGATATCAAGGAGTCTGAATTAAGGATTGATACATACCGTTCTAGCGGCGCGGGAGGACAGCATGTAAATGTGACGGATTCCGCAGTGAGGATTACTCATCTGCCGACGGGTCTGGTAGTGCAATGTCAGAATGAGCGGTCTCAGCATAAAAATAAGGCCACAGCAATAAAGGTTTTAAAGGCGAGACTTTACGAATTGAAGGCGGAAGAGAAAAAAAAGGAAATGGAAGCCCAATACTCAAAAAAGCAAAAGATAGAATGGGGCAGTCAGATCCGCTCGTATGTCATGCACCCTTACTCAATGGTGAAGGATCACAGGACTAGCCACGAGACATCAAATGTGAATGCTGTAATGAA